>NZ_JBEYYT010000780.1:0-2494 GCF_040645715.1 Spirillospora sp. NPDC046719
GCCCGCCGCCCCGCGGGGCGCGGCGCGAGGGCCGCGGGGGGCGCCCCGGCGCGGCGGCGGGGCCGGCGGCCCCGCCCCCCCCCCCCCCCCCGGCCGCGAGGGTGAATCCGGCGGCGTCCTCGGGCGGTAGGCCGTCGGGGACGATCGCGGCGTTGTTGAGGTCCACCGGCCCGTCCCGCCAGCCCGCCTCGGGGAGCATGACGATCTCGCCCGCGGCCGCCCCGAAGCCGCGGTGGAGCCGGCCGTCGATGATCAGGCCGGTGCCCATGCGGCGCCCGATGTGCAGGAAGACCACGTCCCTGGCGTCGCGGGCCACGCCGCGCCTGGTCTCGGCCAGGGCGGCGAGCCGGCTGTCGTTCTCGACCAGCACCCGGCAGGGGAACCTCTCACCGAGCAGGCCCTCGAGGTCGAGGTCGCGCCAGGCCGGGATCGAGGCGGACATGATGACCCGGCCGTCGGGGCCGACGAGCCCGGTGGTGCCGACCGCCACCGTCCACAGGTCGGCGATCGTCAGGCCGCCCAGGGCGAGGCAGGCGGCGGCGGCCTGCTCTATCGCCGCGAGCCGGTCCTCGAGCGGCGCGGCGGGGTGCGCCGGGCGGCGCGTCTCGGCGAGGACGTTGCCGTCGAGGTCGGCGAGGGCGGCGCGGATGTGGTAGGCGCCGATGTCGAGGCCCATGAGGTGCCCGCCGTCGGCGCGGAACCGGTAGCGCCGGGCGGGGCGGCCCATCGTGCCGGGCGCCGGGGGGACCTCCTCCACCCATCCCATGGCGCTCAGTTCGTCGATGACCTCCTTGGTGGAGGGCCGCGACAGTCCGGTGCGCTCGGCCAGCGCGGACAGGGTCGCCGCCTCGGCCCCGCGCAGTGTCTTGATCACGGTCAGCGCGTTGAGCTGCCGCAACCTGGACAGGTCGCCACCCATCGGCGGCATCGTCGACATCAGAAGGTCCCCTTCAAAAGCGGAGGGCGGGGTGGCTGTCGGCCTACCCGGTCAGCCTAGGCGGAGGCCAAGTCCAGTGCAAAGCACCCATTGCCATCCACCTGTGGCCAGTGTACTAATGATGGTCTCCTCTGTAACTCTCCTGGAAGTGAGAGCATCCGATGCCGTTCACCGATGTCGGAGAGATCACCGGTCTCTCGCCCCGGACGCGGGTGTTCGAGTTCGGCTGGCAGTCGTGGAGCCCGACCGGCGCCTACCGGCTCGGCGAGACGCCGCCGCGTCCCGCGGACGACAACGTGCAGACCATCTGCTACCGCCCGGAGACGCCCGTTCCGGCCGGGGTGTTCCAGGGCGAGGGCCTGCTGGTGGTCGATCCCGGTGACGGCGGCCCGGTGTCGGTCTTCTCGGGCCCGGGCCCGGGGGAGGTGCCCTCGATCCGGGCCTGCGGGGCGGGCGGCCGGCTGGTCGTGTCCGCCGACGGGCCCGTCACGCGCCACGAGGTCGACGGCGGCCTGGACGCCGCGCTGCGGTCCTGGGCGGATGGCGTCGCCGCAGGCCACGCCCCCGATCGGTTCCCGGCCGTACCGCCCATGTGGTGCTCTTGGTACGGCTACTGGGACAAGGTCACCGACGCCGACATCGTCGACAATCTCGCCCTGGCCGAACGGCATGGCATCGAGGCCGACATGTTCCTCATCGACGACGGCTACGAGGCCGAGATCGGCGACTGGCTGGACCTCCGCCCCGGGTTCGGGTCGCTGGAACGGTCCGTCGGCGCCGTTCTGGAGTCGGGCCGGCGCGCGGGCATCTGGGTGGCGCCCTTCCTCGTCGGCCGGCGCAGCCGAACCTTCCGGGACCATCCTGACTGGCTCGTCGGCGGCGCGCACGCCGGCGTGATGTGGGACCAGGACCTCGCCGTCCTGGACGTCACGCACCCCGACGCCGCCGCGCACCTGGCCGGGGTCTTCATGCGGTTCCGGGCGCTGGGCCTGAGCCACTTCAAGCTCGACTACCTCTACGCGGGGGCGCTGCCCGGGCGCCGGCACGAGGACATCGGCCCGATCGCCGCCTACCGGCGCGGTCTCGAACTGATCCGCACGGCCATCGGCCCGGACGCCGCGCTGCACGCCTGCGGTGCGCCCCTGCTGCCGAGCATCGGCCTGGCCGACATCATGCGCGTCAGCCCGGACACCGCGCCCCGGGTGCTGCCGAAGGCGGGCGACCTCAGCCAGCCGTCGCAGCTCGGCGCCCGGCTGACGGGAGCCGCGCGCGAGTTCCTGCACGCCCGCTGGTGGGTGAACGACCCCGACTGCATCATGGCCCGGCCGGAGGTCGAGGCGCGCGAGGAGTGGGCCGAGCACATCGAGTCCGGCGGCGGGCTGCGCGGATCCGGCGACCCGATCGCCGCGCTGGACGCGTGGGGCCTGGAGACGACCCGGCGGCTCATGGTGCCGACCCGGACGGAGCCGTCGTGACGAGCAGCGCGGACCACCTGCCGGGACGGGCCGACCCGGCGGACGGCGCCGAGCGCGGCCGAGCCGCCGTGACCGCCCCGGC
>NZ_JBEYYT010000781.1:0-2487 GCF_040645715.1 Spirillospora sp. NPDC046719
GGGCCGCGCCCCGCCGCCCGGCGCGTGCGCGCGGCCGGCCCGCCCGGTGCGTCCGGCCCGCTGATGATCATCGCGGCCGACCATCCGGCGCGCGGCGCGCTGCGCGCCGGGTCCGACCCGCTGGCCATGGCCGACCGCCGCGACCTGCTGGAGCGGATGTGCACGGCGCTGGCGCGGCCCGGCGTGAACGGCGTGCTCGGCACCCCCGACGTGCTGGAGGACCTGCTCCTGCTCGGCGCGCTGGACGGCAAGCTCGCCGTCGGCTCCATGAACCGGGGCGGCCTCGCCGGCGCGTCGTTCGAGATCGACGACCGGTTCACCGCCTACAGCGCGCCCGCGATCGCGGCGGCCGGGCTGGACGGCGGCAAGATGCTGCTGCGCGTCGACCCCGCCGACCCGGCCACCGCGCGGACGCTGGAGGCGTGCGGGCGCGCGGTCACCGACCTGGCCGCGCACGGCCTGATGGCGATGGTCGAGCCGTTCATGTCGGCGCGGGGCGAGGACGGGCGCGTCCGCAACGAGCTCACGACGGAGGCGATGATCCGCGCGGTCGCGATCGCCTCCGGGCTCGGCGCCACGTCCTCGCGCACCTGGCTCAAGGTGCCCGTCGTGCCGGAGATGGAGCGGGTCATGGCGGCCTCGACGCTGCCCGCGCTGCTGCTCGGCGGCGAGGTGTCCGCCGACCCGGACGCCGCGCTCGCCGGCTGGCGGGAGGCGCTGAAGCTGCCGACCGTCCGCGGCCTGGTCATCGGCCGCAGCCTGCTGTACCCGCCGGGCGGCGACGTCGCGGCGGCGGTCGACGCCGCGGTGGCGGCGCTGTGAACCCCCGCGAGGAGGACGGAATGACCTGGGGCGACGGAACGACCGGGACGACCGGGGTGGACATCGCGCCGGCGGACGCCGGGTGGGCGTACTCGGGCCTGCGCGTCGTGACGCTCGGCCCCGGCGAGGAGGTGACCGTCGAGACGGGGGACTCCGAGACCCTCGTCCTGCCGCTCGCCGGATCGTGCCGCGCCGCCGTCACGGTCCCCGGCGAGGAGGCCGTGCCGTTCGACCTGCGGGGGCGCGCCGACGTCTTCTCCCGCGTCACCGACTTCGCCTACGCGCCGCGCGACGCCACGGTGGTCGTGTCGTCGCGGGACGGCGGCCGGTTCGCGCTGCCGTCCGCCCGCTGCGAGCGCCGCCTTCCGCCGCGCTACGGACCCGCCGAAGGGGTGCCCGTGGAGCTGCGCGGCGCCGGGGCGGCGAGCCGCCAGGTGAACAACTTCTGCACCCCGGAGGCGTTCGAGGCCGACCGGCTGATCGCCTGCGAGGTGCTGACGCCCGGCGGGAACTGGTCGTCCTACCCGCCGCACAAGCACGACGAGGAGACGGCGACCGAGTCGGTGCTGGAGGAGATCTACTACTTCGAGGTCGCGGACGGTCCCGACGGCCGTCCGGGCATGGGCTACCAGCGGGTGTACGGCACCGCGGAGCGCCCGATCGACGTGCTGGAGGAGGTCCGCACCGGCGACGTCGTGCTGATCCCGCACGGCTGGCACGGCCCGTCGATGGCGGTGCCGGGCTACGACCTGTACTACCTGAACGTGATGGCGGGGCCGGGGGAGGAGCGGGCCTGGCGGATCTGCGACGACCCGGCCCACGCCTGGGTCCGCGGCGCCTGGGCGGCCGAGAACGCCGACGAGCGGCTGCCCATGACGTCGGCCGCGGGCCGCGAACGCTGACGGAACCGCGCCGAAGTCCCGTTCCCCGGAAACGGAAAAGCACCAGCGTCCCCTGATCCGTACCGCCGTGAAGGCGTTTCCGGAGTTCTCGCATGGTGGTGACAAAAACGCCCGCGAGAAATGTGCCCGGAGGGCCAAGTGGCGGCGCGTGGAGGGCGGCTAGCTTCCAATCCTTGCGTTTTCCCTGACGACCGCGAGGTGACGGATGACTGCTGCGCGCCGGGCCGACGGAACTCCCCGGGTGGTGGTCACCGGGTTCGGCGTGAAGAGCCCGGCGGGCGGCACCCCGGACGAGGTCGTCGCCACCGTCTTCTCCGGGAAGTCGCAGGCCGTCCACGTCCAGGACCTGCTGGAGGCGGGGACGGCGGTCTCCTACGGGTGCCCCGCGCAGCCGTTCGAGGAGGAGCGCTACTTCACCCGTCCCGAGCTGCGGCGCCTCGACCGCATGACGCGCCTCGGCGTCGCGGCCGCCGAGGACGCGCTCGCCGACGCGGGCCTGCCCGGGCCGGACGCCCCGGCGCCGGGGCGGCGCGGGGTGTACGTCGGGACGGCCGCCGCGAACCTCGCGTCGGTGGTCGCGCTCGGCGGGCACGAGCACGCGGGGACGCTGCACCGCGTCCCGGCCCCCGCCGTCCCGATGATCATGCCGAACGCGACCGCCGCGAACATCTCGATCCGGCACGGGTGCGAGGGGCCGTGCCCGACGTACTCGACGGGCTGCGCGAGCGGCGCCACCGCGATCGGGGAGGCCGCCCTCGCGTTC
>NZ_JBEYYT010000782.1:0-2483 GCF_040645715.1 Spirillospora sp. NPDC046719
GGCGAACGGCTCGCCGAGCGCGACGCCGAGCGCGGGCGCGTCGGACGGCGCGTCGCCGAGCCCGTCGGGGTCGCCGGCGCCGGAGAGCAAGCCGACGTCCCTCGCGGCGACCTGCCCGTCCTGATCATCGCGCCGGCCCTTCGCACCGATCCTTCACGGGCCGTCCTTCACGGGTGGTCGCGCGGCGGCGGTGGCGCGACACTGGCCGGGTGAAGCCCGCATACCGTGTCCGCTCGGTCGTCAACGTCGTCAACCTCTCGACGCCGCTGGGCCTGCTGCTCGCGCTGGCGGCGGCGCGCCCCTCCGGCGGCGGCCCCCGGCTGCGCGGCGCCGGGGACGGCCTGCTGGTGGCGGGCGGCTACCGGCCGCCGGTGCCGGTGGCGTCGGCGTTCACGGTCGGCAACGTGATCCTGGTCCGCGGCGACGCGTCCGGCCTGCCGTCCGACCCCCGGCTGCTGCGGCACGAGGCCCGGCACGCCACGCAGTACGCCTGGTGCCTCGGCATCGTCATGATCCCCCTCTATCTCGCGTGCGCGGGCGTGTCGATGGCGCTGTGCGGCGACTGGGCGTCCTTCAACCCCTTCGAGCGGCTCGCGGGGCTGGCGGACGGCGGCTACGAGCGGCGCCCGCTGCGCCCGTTCCTGCGCCCGTTCCTGCGGCCGTTCCTGCGGGGCCGCCGCTGACCTCCCGCCCGTCCGGTGTTCGGGCAGGTCCCGCGAGGGGGGATCATTGAGGGAGAACACTTCCGACCACGAGAGGGCGGGTGCGGGTGCCCCGGATCCTTGGCTGCGACGCCTTCCGCGTCGCGATGCCGCGCGGGCGGCGGCCGGAGAGCATTCTCGTGCGGCTCTCCGGCGGGGACGGCGCGGCGGGCTGGGGCGAGATGGCCGTCCCGACCGGGACGGCGGACCCCGGGCCCGGCTGGGCCGACATCGAGAAGCGGATGGCGCCGGCGCTGATCGGGCTGGACTGGGACCGTCCCGAGGACGTGTCGGCCGCCGCCGACCTCGGCGCGAACGAGGCCGCCGCGGCGATCGACGTCGCCTGCTGGGACCTGTGGTGCCGGGAGCGGGGCCTGCCGCTCGCGCACGCGCTCGGCGGGACGCGGACGTCCATCGTCACCGGCGCCCGGCTCGGCCCCGAGCCGATCCTGGACACGGTCGCGTCCCGCGCCAACCGGGCGGTGGGCGCGGGCCACACCCGGGTGACCCTGCCGATCCGGCCGGGCTGGGACGTCGAGCCCGTCCGGGCGCTGCGGGAGGCCTACCCGGCGCTGGCGCTCGTCGCGGACGCGGGCCACGCCTACACCGAGTCCTCCGAGCACATGGCGGTGCTGGAGGCGCTGGACGCCTACGGGCCGGTGGCGATCGAGCGGCCGTTCGCCGCCGACGACCTCGCGGCGCACGCCCGGCTCCAGCTGCGGGTCGGCGCGGCGGTCGCCCCGGCGGTCGGCGACCTGGAGACCCTGGACGCGGCGATCACGCTGGAGGCGGGCCGTGCGCTGCACCTGCGGCTGGACCGGCTCGGCGGGCTGACGGCGGCGCGCAGCGCCCACGACCTGGCGTACGCGGCGGGCTGGGACGTGTGGTGCAGCGGGTGCGGCGCGTTCGGCATCGGGCAGGCGGCGGCGGTGGCGCTGGCGGCGCTGCCGGGCTGCACGCTGCCGAGCGATGTGTCGGACCCGGCGGGCGGCCCGGTGTTCGTGACGCCGCCGGTCCGTTCGTCCGGCGGGGTCGTCGGGGTGCCGCTGACCCAGCCGGGCCTCGGCCACGAGATCGACGAGGCGCGCATCGGGCGGCTGGCGACCCGCCGGATGCGCCTGCCCGCCTGATGCCCGCGGACGTCTGGATCGTGGCGGGCCCGCCCGGCGGCGGCAAGTCGACCGTGTGCGACCTGCTGCTGGCGCGGCTGCGCCCGGTCCCGGCGCTGCTCGACAAGGACACCCTGTTCGGCCCGTTCGTCGCGGCGACGCTGGCCGCGCACGGCCGCGACCCCGGTGAGCGCGAGGGCTCCTGGTACGACGAGCACGTCAAGCGGCACGAGTACGCCGGGCTCACCGCGGCGGCGCGGGAGATCCGCGGGCACGGCTGCCCGGTGCTGCTGAGCGCGCCGTTCACCGGGCAGATCCGCTCCCCCGCCCGCTGGGCGGAGTGGGTGGAGGCGCTCGGCGGCGCGCGGGTGCGGCTGCTGTGGATCCGCACGGACGCCGCCACGCTCCGGTACCGCCTGGAGCGGCGCGGCCTGCCCCGCGACGCGGGGAAGCTGGCCGGGTTCGACGCCTTCGTCGCGCGGATGCGGCCGGAGGAGCCGCCTCCCGTCCCGCACGCGGTCGTCGACAACCGGCTGGCGGCGCCGCGCCCGCTGGAGGCGCAGCTGGACGCACTGCTCGCCTGACGGCCCGCGCGCGTCACGGGCCGGTGGGTTACGGGCCGGTGGGTTACGGGCCGGTGGTTCCGGAGCCGGCCGTGCCCCGCCGCGCCCGG
>NZ_JBEYYT010000783.1:0-2476 GCF_040645715.1 Spirillospora sp. NPDC046719
CGACGACCACGACGTGGCGGCTCATCGGGCGTCCTCCGCCCGGGACTGGGTGGCGACGGTGTCGCCCTCGTGCGCGCGGCGGCGGCAGGCCCGCACGTCGCGGACGCCGTTGACAGTGACGAGGCAGTCGAAGCAGGCGCCGATCCCGCAGAACACGCCGCGCGGGGCGCCGGACGGCCCGGACCGCCAGGTGCGGCGCCCGGAGGCGAGCAGCACGCCGGCGATCGTCTGCCCGGCGACGCCGTCGACGGGCTCGCCGTCCACGGTGATCCGCAGCGGGACGTCGGGGCGGCGCCCCGCCGCGTCCCCGGCCGCGGGCACGACTCTCGCGCTCACAGGTTCTCTCCTTCGGACTGGACGGCGGGCCGGTCGGCGCGGAACGGCGCCGCGTCGATCGCGGGCTCGCGGCCGAGCATCAGGTCGCGCAGGACGGCGGCGGTGCCGACGGACAGCCCGATGCCGGCGCCCTCGTGCCCGGTGGCGTGCCAGAGGCCGTCCAGCCCGGGGTCGGCGCCGATGACCGGCAGATGGTCGGGGACGAACGGGCGGAACCCGCCGTAGGCCCGGATCACCGGCACGCCGGCCAGCATCGGGAACAGCCGGAGCGCCTTGGCGGCGATGACCGACAGCACCTCGGGGCGGAGCCGGTCGTCGAACCCGACGCGGCGGCGCGACGAGCCGAGCAGGATCGTGCCGCCGCGGGTGGCCTCGACGACCGCGGACGCCTGGAGGTCCTCGGCGGCGCTGCCGACGGCGCCGACGTAGTCGGCGTCGTAGACCTTGTGGAAGACGGTCGGCGGCATCGGCGCGGTCACCAGCACCTCGCCGCGCCGGGGCCGCACGTCGAGCCGGACGCCGAGCCTCTTCGCCACCTCCCCCGACCAGGGCCCGGCGGCGTTGACGACCGCGTCGCCCTCGATCGTCCCGGCGGAGGTGCGGACGCCGGTGCTCCGGCCGCCGCGGCGGACGGCGCCGAGCACCTCGCGGCCGGTGCGCAGCTCGGCTCCGGCGCGGACGGCGGCGGCCAGCAGCGCGGTCGCGGCGCCGGCGGGCTGCACCTGCGCGTCCTCGGGGTAGCGGACGGCCATCGCGACGTCGCGGGTGAGGTGGGGCTCGGCGGCGGCGAGCGCGGCGGCGTCCATCTCCTCGGCGGTGACCCCGGCCTTGCGCTGGCCCTCGGCGAACTCGGCGAGCGCGCCGGCGCCCTCGGGCGTGGTGGCGACGACGATGCCGCCCTTGGGGTCCCATTCGGCGGCGCCGGCGTTCGGGTCGCCGTCCAGGATCGCGGGCCACAGCTCGCGGGACAGCTTCGCCAGCTCCAGCTCGGGGCCGGGGCCCTTGTCGGAGACCAGGACGTTGCCCTCGCCGTGGGCGGTGGTGCCCGCGGCGGGACCGGACCGGTCGACGACCGTGACCGCGCATCCCGCGAGGGCCAGCTCGCGGGCGCAGGCCGCACCGATCATCCCGGCGCCGAGCACCACGACCCGCGTCATCGACCCTCCCACCACGCACCGTCCAGGGCGTTCGTTAAACCGAACGACCCCGAGAGTATGTCGGTGCGCCGCGCGCTGTCAACGCGCGGATGAGACCGGCGTCACGGCGTCTCGACCAGGTGCGGCGGTTCCGCGGGCGTCGCGTGAAGCCGCTGGTCAGAGCGGTACTGCAGGAGCAGCACGGAGCGGACGGGCCCGTCGAGGGCGGTGTAGGTGTGCGGCAGCCGCGCATCGAAGCTCACGTAGTCGCCGGGTCCGAGCTCCACGTCCCGGTCGTCCACCCGAACGCCGAGCCGGCCCGCCTGCACGATCGTGTGCTCGGTCCCGACATGGCCCAGCGAGTCCTGCCGGGAGTCGGCCCTGACCTGCTGGTCGTACACCTCGAAGATCGCTCCGCCGGACTCGATGCCGCGCAGCGGCCGCAGGTCGACGCCCTCGCCGCGCAGCACCTCGACGTCGGCGCCGCGCACCACGGTCAGCCCGGACGGCTCCTGGTGGTCCAGCAGGTCGGAGATCGGCACCTCCAGGGCGCGCGACAGGCTGAACACCGTCTCGATGGTGGGGTTGCCGGCGCCCGCCTCCAGCTGGGAGAGCGTCGCCTTGCCGATCTTCGACCGGCGCGACAGCTCCGACAGCGACAGCCCGAGCTCCAGCCGCGCGCGGCGCAGGTTGCCCGCCAGCACGTCCCGCACCGAATCGCCCGGACCGCCCACGTGCCCGCCCCCTTCGCCCGCGGGACGCCGATCGCCCGCGTCCCTTGCGTTCGCTTTAACGAACACGTAGTTTACCGACGGCGCCGCGCGTGGGGCGGATCGGCCCGGCGGATCGGCCCGCTAGAGCGCCACGATCCTGCCCGCCCCGGCGGCGCGGGCGCGGTCCACGATGACGGCGGCGGCCGCGGCGTCCTGCACGCCCAGCCCGACGCTGTTGTAGAAGACCACGTCGCCGGCCGCCTCCCGGCCGGGGGGGTGGGCGGGGGGGGG
>NZ_JBEYYT010000784.1:0-2465 GCF_040645715.1 Spirillospora sp. NPDC046719
GCGGCGGCCGCGCAGGCCGCCGCGCCGGGCCGGCACCCGCGCGGCTTCGATCTGCGGATCGCCACCTACAACACGTGCGGGCACGGCTGCCTGCCGACCGAGCAGGAGTGCGTCGACACGATCGGCCGCGACTGCGCGACCAAGCTGGCCCCCTGGGCGGACGGCCGCGCCGCCGGGGTCGCCGACGACATCGTCCGCGCCCGCGCCGGCGTCGTCGTCACGCAGGAGATCGGCAACAACCCCACCCCGACCCAGCCGGGCGTGGACGTCGAGTCGTTCCGCGCGCCGCTGACCGCGGCGATGCGGGCGCGCGGCTACGCCGAGGCGCCCGCCGACTACGCGGGAACGCGCAACCCCTGGTACGGCTACCCGCTCAAGTCCGGCGCGGGCCGGTTCACCTACTACGACGCCCGCCGGTTCTCCGACAAGGACGAGCGCGGCCGGGCCCTCCCGCACGACCTGCTGTGGCTGCCCGACTCCACCGAGATCTACGGCAAGACGATGACGTGGAACGTGCTGCGCGAGCGCCGCACCGGCACCCGCTTCGTCGTCGTCGACATGCACCTGGAGTACCGCAAGAACGGCGCGACCGACCCCAACGGCTGGACGAAGAACTGGGACCAGGTCCGCTACGCCGACGCCACCCGCACCGTGCAGTACCTCACCCGCGACAACGCGTCCACGCGGCGGCTGCCGATCGTGTTCGCGGGCGACATGAACTCCGCCTCGAAGCAGGACGGCGCCAGCGCCTACGACGCGTTCGCCGACCTCGGCTACGCCGACTCCTTCGAAGCGGCCCCGGCGAACCGGCGCTCCAACGCCGAGTACGCCTCGTTCAACGGCGGGAAGATCCCGCTGCCGAAGTCGGAGGACAAGATCGACCACATCTTCGTCAAGGCCGGCACGCCCGTCCGGCAGTGGACGCTCGTGCCGCAGACCACCGCGCAGGCCGGCGAGCCGCGCGACCTGCTGCGCAGCGACCACAACCTGGTGAACGCCACCGTGAGGATCGAAGGGGCCGCTCGATGACCGCCACCGCGAGCGGACGCTCCCTGGCCGCCGAGCTCCGCAAGGCCGACCCCGCGCTGTCCCGGTTCGACCCGCTGGACCGGATCCTCGTCCACGACGACTTCAACACCGGCACGCACGGCTGGATCGAGCTGCTCGGCAACTACGACGGGCACGGGAACCTCGACACCGTCGACGACCACATGCGCGACTTCCGGCCGCCGCAGCTCAGCTCCTGCAACTTCTTCGACGTCGGCACGCACGGCGCGATGTCCGGGACGTACGCGCTGAAGGTCGCGACCCGGCCGCTCGCCGGGCACACCGGCGTCGCGATCCGCCGGCTGACGATGTCGGGGCGCGGCCGCGTGCAGTTCGAGGCGTACCTGACGTTCAAGACCGAGGCGGCGTCGGAGGAGAACCAGGCGGCGACCAAGGCGGGCGCAGGGGAGTGGGACGCGAACCTGCACCCGTCCGAGCAGCAGTTCGGCGCGTTCACCATCGCGACCGACATCTGCGACGGCGTCCGCTACCACTGCGTCGCCCGGTACCTGAACACCGATCTGGACAACAACCTGCGGCGCGAGTGGGTGTACCCGACGGTGCCGGAGCCGACGCCGCGCGAGCACTTCGAGGGCAGGCTGAAGCTGCCGCCGACCGCGGACTTCACCGCCCCCGACCCGGACGACTGGAAGGCGTTCGGCGGTCCGCAGGAGCTCTGCTACAACGAGGTCCCGACCAAGGTCAACTGGCACTACGTGCGGTGGCTGATCGACACGAGCACGCGCTCCAACATCGAGCTGCAGGTCAACGACACCGTCTACGACATGCGCGACGTGCCCGTCCCCCCGTACGACGAGGAGTACGGGTCCCTGCAGAACCTGCTCAACTTCTACGTCTCGGTCAGGACGCACACCGACGTGCGCAACTTCCTGTACCTGGACTCGGTACTGATCTCGGTGGACTGGTGAGGAGCCCCGGCAGCATGCGCGAGTCGTTCACGGCCGTCCTGGAACGCAACCGCACCCTGGCGGGCGAGTTCGCGACGGAACCCTACGAGGCGGCCTGGGCCGCGGAGGCGCGCTGGTTCGTCCGGACGCTGAAGCGGACCGGCGCCGGCACCCGGCTGCGGGTGACGACCCAGATCTCGCCCGACGGCCTGCACTGGTGCGACCTCGACGCCGGCCGCGAGATCACCGGCGACCTGGAGAGCTGGGAGTCCGCCGGCTTCGGCGGCTGGCTGCGCCTCAAGGGCACCGTCGAGGCGGGGGACGGGGACGGGCCCGAGCCCGCGACCGGCCCCACCGCCACCGTGATGATCTATCTCGCGCTGAAGAGCTGAGGGAGCGCCGTCATGGACCTGCGAAGGCGCGAGTTCCTCGCGCTGGCCGGCCTGGGCGCCTCCGCCGTGGCGCTCGGCGGCTGCGGCGACTCGCAGTCGTCGTGGCTGGCCAAGAAGT
>NZ_JBEYYT010000785.1:0-2463 GCF_040645715.1 Spirillospora sp. NPDC046719
GCCGGCGGCATGCTCGCCGTCACGCCCGACGGCTGCTTCGAGGCCGTCCCGCACGAGGTCGTCGCCGGCAACCCGACCGGCGCCGGCGACGCCGCGGCGGCGGCGCTCGCCGTGGCGCTGCGCGACCGCGCGCCCTGGCCGGCCGCGCTCGGCGAGGCCGCCGCGCTGGCGGCCGCCGCCGTCGCGGCGCCCGCCGCCGGCGAGTTCGACCCCGACGTCCTCCGGCGGCACCGCCGGGCCACGAAGGTGAGGGAGACATCATGCCCCTGGTGAGCACGGCCGAGCTGGTGCGGCCCGGCGAAGGCGTCGCCGCGTTCAACGTGATCACGCTGGAGCACGCCGAGGCGATCGCCGCGGCCGCCGAGGAGACCGGCCGCCCGGTCATCTGCCAGATCAGCCAGAACGCGGTGCGCTTCCACGGCGGACGGCTCGGGCCGATCGCCGCCGGCACCCGCGCGGTGGCGGAGGGCTCGGCGGCGCGCGTCGCGCTGCACCTGGACCACGTGACCGACGAGGACCTGATGCGCCAGGCCGCCGACCACGGGTTCGGCTCGGTGATGTACGACGGCTCCGAGCACGACTACGAGGAGAACGTGGCCCGCACCGCGGCGGCCGCCGCCTGGGCCCACGAGCGCGGCCTCTGGCTGGAGGCCGAGCTCGGGGAGGTGGGCGGCAAGGACGGCGCGCACGCCCCGGGCGTCCGCACCGACCCCGGCGAGGCCGCCGCGTTCGTCGCCGCGACCGGCGTCGACGCCCTCGCGGTCGCCGTCGGCAGCTCGCATGCGATGACCGAGCGCACCGCCGTCCTCGACCACGGCCTGATCGCGCGGCTGCGCGACGCGGTGCCGGTCCCGCTGGTGCTGCACGGCTCGTCGGGGGTCGCCGACGACGAGCTGCGCCGCGCCGTCGGTCAGGGAATGACAAAGATCAACATCGGTACGGCCCTCAACATCGCCTTCAGCGGGGCGGTCCGCGCGAACCTGGACCGGGGCGTCGACCCGCGCCGCTACCTCGCGCCCGCCCGCGACGCCATGCGGGAGCGGGTCGCGCACCTGCTGGAGGTCATCGCGCCCCGTTCCGCCGAGAGCATTGGACAACGTGCATGCTGAACATCGCCTTCGTCGGCGCCGGCTCGGTCGAGTTCACCCGCCAGCTGCTGCGCGACATCCTCTCCTACCCCGAGCTCGGCGGCGTCCGGCTCGCGCTGCACGACATCGACCCCGAGCGGCTGGAGGTCGCCGAGGGCCTGGCGAGGCTCACCGCGAAGGAGCACGGCGCCGCGCCGGTCATCACCGCGTCCCTGGACCGGCGCCGCGCGCTGGAGGGCGCCGACGTGGTCGTGAACATGGTCGCGGTCGGCGGGCACGCC
Source organism: Spirillospora sp. NPDC046719 (assembly GCF_040645715.1). NCBI lineage: Bacteria > Bacillati > Actinomycetota > Actinomycetes > Streptosporangiales > Thermomonosporaceae > Spirillospora > Spirillospora sp. NPDC046719. Next base: position 1,370 of record NZ_JBEYYT010000785.1, read on the forward strand.
GCGACGGTGAAGGACTTCGAGGTCGCGGCGGAGTTCGGCGTCCGGCAGACCATCGGCGACACCCTGGGCATCGGCGGGATCTTCCGGGCGCTGCGCACGTTCCCGCTGCTGGAGGGGCTGGCCGCCGACATCAAGGCCGTCTGCCCGGACGCGTGGCTGCTGAACTACACCAACCCGATGGCGATGAACCTGCAGTACCTCGCGGCGATCGCGCCGGAGGTGAAGGCCGCCGGCCTGTGCCACTCGGTGTACTGGACCGTCCGGGACCTGTCGGAGCTGGTCGGCGTGCCGTACGAGGAGGTCGACTTCCGCTCGGCGGGCGTCAACCACCAGGCGTGGGTGCTGAAGTGGGAGCACCGCGGCCGCGACCTGTACCCGGCGCTGGACGCCGCCATCGAGGCCGACCCCGAGCTGAGGCGGCGGGTGCGCGTCGACATGTACCGGCGCTTCGGCCGCTACCCGACGGAGACCAGCGAGCACTCGTCCGAGTACGTCCCCTGGTACCTGAAGGACGAGGCGGAGATCGAGCGGCTGCGCATCCCGGTCGGCGAGTACGTGAAGATCAGCGAGGGCAACCTGGCCGAGTACGCGCGGGTCCGCGACTGCCTGGCGCGCGGCGAGTACCCGGCGCCGCGCGAGGACGAGGACGCCACCGAGTACGCGCCGCAGGTGATCCACAGCCTCGCCACCGGCGAGCGCCGCACCATCCAGGTGACCACCGCCAACACCGGCCTGATCACCAACCTGCCGATGGGCGCGGGCGTCGAGGTCCCGGCGACGCTCGACCGGACGGGCGTGCACCCGCACCACGTCGGCGCGCTGCCCCCGCAGCTCGCGGCGCTGAACCGCGCCTTCCTCAACGTGGTGGAGCTGACCGTCGCCGCCGCCGTCGAGGGCGACCCGGCGCACGTCCGGCACGCCGCGATGTGCGACCCGGCGACCGCCGCCGCGCTGCCCGTCGAGCGCATCGCCGAGCTGTGCGACGCGCTCACCGCGGCGCACGGCGACGCGCTGCCCGCCGCGCTGCGGAGGAACTGATGCTGGACCTGCTGGTCGTCGGGGACGCCAACCCGGACGTCCTCGTGCACGGCGCC
>NZ_JBEYYT010000786.1:0-2449 GCF_040645715.1 Spirillospora sp. NPDC046719
GCCCCCGCGCCGCTGCCCGCCGCGTCCGAGACCGACCTCGGCGAGGCGGCGCTGCTGCCCGGGCTCGTCGACACCCACGTCCACGTCAACGAACCGGGCCGCACCGAATGGGAGGGGTTCGCGACCGCGACCCGCGCCGCCGCCGCGGGCGGCGTCACCACGCTCGTCGACATGCCGCTGAACTCGCTGCCCCCGACCGTCTCCGTCGCCGCGCTCGCGGCCAAGCGCGCCGCCGCCGCCGGGAAGCTGCACGTCGACGTCGGGTTCTGGGGTGGCGCGATCCCGGGGAATGTCCCGTCGCTGCGCGGGCTGCACGACGACGGGGTCTTCGGGTTCAAGTGCTTCGCGTCCGACTCCGGCGTGCCCGAGTTCCCGCCGCTGTCCCCGGACGAGATGCGGGACGCGTTCCGCGAGATCGCCTCGTTCGGCGGGCTCGTCATCGTGCACGCCGAGGACCCGACCGCCCTCACCGCACCGGCGGACGGCGGGTACCCGGCGTTCCTCGCGTCCCGCCCGCCGGCCGCCGAGCGCCGCGCCGTCGAGCGGGTGATCCGGCTCGCCCGGGAGACCGGCGTGCGCGCCCACATCCTGCACCTGTCCGCCGCCGACTGCCTCGAACCCCTCGCCGAGGCCCAGGCGGACGGCCTGCCCGTCACCGCCGAGACCTGCCCGCACTACCTCGTCCTGTCCGACGGCGAGGCGGACGCGCCCGCCTACAAGTGCTGCCCGCCGATCCGCGACCCGGTCAACCGCGACGCGCTGTGGCGGGGCCTCGCGTCCGGCGTCATCTCCTGCGTGGTCAGCGACCATTCGCCCTCCACGCCTGAGCTGAAACAGGGCGACTTCGCCACCGCGTGGGGCGGGATCTCCTCGCTCCAACTCGGCCTCCCCGCCGTCTGGACGGCCGCCCGCGCGCGCGGGCACGACCTCGCGACCGTCGTCCGCTGGATGGCCGAAGCTCCCGCCGACCTCGCCGCCGTCCCCGGCAAGGGCCGCATCGCCGTCGGCAACGACGCAGACCTCGTCGCGTTCGACCCCGACGCCGCCTTCACCGTCGACCCCGCCCGGCTGCACCACCGCCATCCCGTCACCCCGTACGAGGGCCGCACCCTCACCGGGACCGTCCGCACGACCTGGCTGCGCGGCGCCGTCGCCGGCGGCGCGCCGGCCGGCCGCGTGCTCGCCCGCAAGGAGGCGCCTTGAGCGACTTCACGTCCCTTCCCGACCTGGCCGTCCGCACCCTGGGCGGCTCGGTCACGGCCGCCAGCGACGAGTCCTTCGAGGAGAAGGAGAACCTGGTCAACCCGTGGCCGCCGGCGTTCCGGCCCGGCACGTTCGGCCCGAAGGGCCAGGAGTACGACGGCTGGGAGACCCGCCGCCGCCGCGAGCCCGGCCACGACTGGGCGCTGGTCCGGCTCGGCCTGCCCGGCGTGATCCGCGGCGTCGTCATCGACACCGCCTGGTTCAAGGGCAACTACCCGCCGCACGCGTCCGTCGAGGCGTGCGCGGTGGACGGGTACCCCGCCGACCCGTCCGCCGAGACCCGCTGGGTGGAGATCGTCCCGAAGAGCCCGCTGGAGGGCGACACCGCGCACGCCTTCCCGGTGGACGCCGAGCGCCTCTCCACCCACGTCCGGCTGAACATGTTCCCGGACGGCGGGATCGCGCGGATCCGCGTGCACGGCGACGTCGTCCCCGACCCCGCGTTCCTGACCGGGATGACCGTCGACCTGGCCGCGCTGGAGAACGGCGCCCGCGTCCTCGACTGCTCCGACATGTTCTACTCGTCGCCGGACAACATGCTCTTCCCCGGCCTGCCCCGCAACCAGGCCGAGGGCTGGGAGACCGCGCGCCGCCGCGCGCCCGGCAACGAGTGGGCGCTCGTCCGGCTGGCCGCCCCCGGCACGATCCGGGTGGCCGAGATCGACACCACGCACCTGAAGTTCAACGCGCCCGCCGAGGTCTCCCTCACCGCGCCCGACGGCACGGTGCTGCTCCCGCGGACCCGCCTCCGGCCCGACGCCCGGCACCGCTTCCGCGTGGACACGCCCGAGGTCTCGCACGTCCGCGTGGACATCCACCCCGACGGCGGCCTGGCCCGCCTCCGCCTCTGGGGCCACCTCAGCGCCGAGGGCGAGCGGCGGCTGGCCGAGAGGCATCGCCGCCTCCTGCGGTAGCCGCCGGACGGCCCCGCACGCCCGGTCACGCCTGTCACGCTGTCACGCCTGGGGGCGCATCCCGTCGCGGACGACGGCGACGACGCGGTCGAGGCCGTCCGGGTCGGTGCCGCGCGCGAGGCAGCCCGCCATCAGGGCCTTGACGTCCGGGTAGGTGAGGCCGGCGCGGACGGCGCCGGGGGGGGGCGGGGGCTGGCGGTGGTGCGAGCGAGGGTGCCGGGGGGGTGTCTGGGGACCCGGCCGCGGCGGGGGGGGCGTGTTGAGGTCGGGGC
>NZ_JBEYYT010000787.1:0-2443 GCF_040645715.1 Spirillospora sp. NPDC046719
GGCCCGCACTCGCCCCCCCCGCCGCAGGAGCTGATCGGCCGCGCGGCCGCCGACCTCGTCGCCGACGAGGCCAAGGCCGAACTCGAGACGCTGCTGGAGGCCCTGGCCGCCGGCCAGGAGCGCACCGCGGTGCTCGCCGTCCCGCGCGGCGACGGCGGCCCGTCCCCGGACGCGGTCGTCACCGCCCAGCCGATGCTCGGCGGCGAGACCGGCACCGGCCCCGCCGGCCTGCTGTACGTGCGGGTGCCGCTGCCGCCCAGCGAGCGCTACCAGGACCCGGCGCTGATGCGCCGCGCCCTCATGGACGACCAGCTCACCCGGTTCGGCGCGTCCCTCGACCTCGACCAGTCCGCCCGCGGCCTCGTCGACGTCGTCGTCCCGCACTACTGCAACGCCGCGTCCGTGCTGGTGCTGGAGAGCCTCGTCGCCGCCGACGAGGTGCACAGCGAGTCCGGCGCGGCGGTGCTGCGCCGCATCGCCGTCACCTCCGACGACGGCAACCCCGCCTGGGGGGCCACGTTCCCCGTCGGCGAGGTCCTGGTGTTCCCCGAGGGCACCCCCTACCGCCAGGTGATGGAGACCGCCCAGCCCGTCCACCTGCCGCACATCGACGCCGCCGCGGCCGGCGACATCGGCGCGAAGTGGCGCCGCCGCCCCGCCGGCGACCTGCTCAGCGGCGTGTCCATGGTGCTGCTGCCGATGATCGCCCGCGACACCCTGCTCGGCTTCATCGCCTGCACCCGCATCCCCGGCTTCCGCAAGTTCGACGCCTACGACGTCGAGATCGGCATGGAGTTCGCGGCCCGCGCCGCCATCGTCATCGACAACGCCCGGCAGTTCAGCCGCGAGCGCTCCACCGCCCTCGCGCTGCAGCGCAGCCTGCTGCCGCTGCGGCTGTCCGCGCCGTCCTCGGTCGAGGTCCGGCACCGCTACCTGCCCGGCAGCAAGCTCGTCGAGGTCGGCGGCGACTGGTACGAGTCGATCGCGCTGCCCGGCGCCCGCGTCGCGCTCATCGTCGGCGACGTCGCGGGGCACGGCGTGCGCGCCGCGGTCACCATGGGCCGGCTGCGCACCGCCCTGCACACCCTCGCGAACCTGGAACTGCCGCCCGCCGACGCCCTGCACGTCATGCACGAGCTGATGATCGAGCTCGGCGAGCAGGAGCCGCACTTCGCCACCTGCGTGTACGCGGTCTACGACGCCACCACCGGCACCATCGAGATCGCCTCCGCCGGGCACCTGCCGCCGCTGCTGGCGAGCCCGTCCGGCGACAGCGACTACCTGACCGTCCCGCCCGCGCCGCCGCTCGGCGTCGCCGGCGGCGCCGCCATCGAGAGCCGCGAGTTCACCGTCGAGGACGGCAGCCTGTTCGTCATCTACACCGACGGCCTGGTCGAGAACCGCGGCCGCGACATCGACGACGGCCTCGCCCGCCTCAAGGGCATCTTCGGCCCCGGCGCCGTCGACCGCCCCATGGAGGACCTCGCCAAGGCCACCCTCGCCGGCGTCTACGCCGACCAGCACCGCGACGACATCGCCGTCCTCATCGCCCGGCTGCGCCGCATCCCCGAGGACCGGTTCGTCTCCTGGACGCTGCCCGCCGACCCCGCCGCCGTCCGCCGCGCCCGCGGACTCGTCCGCACCCGGCTGGAGGAGTGGGGCCTGGACGAGCTGGACTACACCACCGAGCTCCTCGCGTCCGAGCTCATCACCAACGCGCTGCGCTACGCCCCCGGCCCGATCGAGCTGCGCCTGCTCTTCGAGCGCACTCTCGTTTGCGAAGTCCTGGACCGCTCCGCAGCGCTGCCCCGGCTGCGCCGCGCCGAGGACGACGACGAGAACGGCCGCGGCCTCCTCGTCGTCAGCCAGATCGCGCACCGCTGGGGCACCCGCCGCACCGCCGCCGGCAAGGTCGTCTGGTGCGAGCAGATCGTCCCCGGCATCGACCCCGACCCGGTCGACCTCGACTCCAGCTGGCCCGGCGAGAGCCACCACCGCGAGTGACCCGCCGCGCCCTCAGAAGCCTCGAACCCCGGCCACCGGTGACGGACGCCCGCACGCACTGAGGGGACCGCAGCGGCCCTGGCCACCGGTCCGGGGCGGCACGCGGAGCGAGCGCAGCGCACGGAGCACGGCGCCGGTCATGTGAAGCGCGCGGTGAGCCCCAGCCACCGGCACGGGTGGGCATGCCGAGCGAGCGTGGTCACCGGTTACAGGCGGCAACGCGGAGTGCGTGAGCATGGTGGGCCCGGCCATCGGTCACGAGCAGGCACGCGGAGTTGGTGAGCGCGGTAGCCCGGCCACCGGTCACGGGTGGGGAAGCGGAGCGAGCGTGGTCACCGGTTGCGGGCGGCCACGCGGAGCGCGTGAGCGCGGTGAGCCCCAGCCGTCGGCACGGGTGGGCACGCGGAGCGAGCGCCAGCGAGCGGAGCGGGCACGCCCG
>NZ_JBEYYT010000788.1:0-2423 GCF_040645715.1 Spirillospora sp. NPDC046719
CCGGGTCGCGCCACCCCACCACCCCCCTCCGTCAGGGACGAATCTTCCTCCCGTGAGGTGCGGAGATCGACAATGGCCACGCGGTCCGGCCGCCTTTCCCGCCCGAAAAATACCGAGAAGAATGTGACCCGAACGGCCTTGAACGGCCTCGAATGTCGGTCACACAGGGTACTATTTACGTATGCAATCAGTGACGGTCGAGCTTGGGGCCGCGTCCACCATGGAACTGGTGAACGCGCTCTCAACCATCGCCACTGAACTCGCATCGCGAGAAGCTCCCGAATCAGCGGCGGCCTGCCTGGAACTCACCGAAACACTTGTGGCCGCGTCCGATATACAGGAAAGCGTCCTCGCCGGATTCATCGGCCGAGTCGACGCCAGCGGAGAACAGGCCCGATGGGGATATCCCTCCACGCAAGCGTGGCTGCGATCTCGACTGGGCATGCGCGACAGCCGCGCCAAGGAGCGCCTCACCCTCGCCCGGCAGCGCCACCGCCTACCGGAAGTCTGCGCACAACTGGCGGCCGGGGAGCTGTCCTACGGCTACGCGGCCACCGTCGCCGACTCGGTCGCCCGCCTGGACGACACCGACTGCGCCGAAGCCGAGGCGACCCTGCTGGGCTTCGTCGATCAGGGCTTCTCGGCCGGGAAGGTCGCGGCGTTCGGGCGACGGATTCGTGATGTCATCGCCGAACGCGACGGCACAGAGGACACCCCCGATGAGGATTCGCGGCGCGGCTACGACAAGTCCTGGCTCACGACCACGCGTTCGCTGGACGGCGGCCGGTATGTGAAGGGGTGGCTGAACCCCGAGGACGCCGCGATCTGGGACGGCACGCTCGCTCCGCTGGCCAAGCCGGCAGGGCCTGAAGACCGCCGCGACCTCTCCGAGCGCACTGCAGCCGCCCTGTCGAGCGTTCTCTCGGGTGGCCACAAGGCATCGAAGGTCACCGTGATCTGTGATCTGGAGACGCTGACCGGCGGCAGCGCCCCGGCCCGCCTCACCGACGGCACTCCGATCCCCGCCGCCCAGGCCCGCCGCATCGCCCTGGCCGCCGGAGTCTCACCCCTGCTGCTCGGACGCGGAGACACCCCGCTGTACCTGGGCTACCGAGAACGGTTCGCCAGCGCGGCACAACGGCAAGTACTGGAGACGCTTTACTCCTCCTGCGCGGTTGAGGGGCTGCGAAGTGCCCGGGACACTGTGCGAGGTCGACCACGTGCACGGCTGGGCACTGGGACGATCGCCCACCGACATCGATCAACTCGCATTGACGTGCGGGTGGCACAACCGGTTCAAACACACCAACCCCGACCAGATCCAGATCACCAAGGATCAGGACGGGCGATACGTCTACCGGCTGCTGCCACCGGCCGACTCCAGAGGATCCGCAACCGGGGCCGGGCCGCCAAGAGGGATCGGCCCACCGGACAGCCCCGTCCTCGATTGGGCCGCATAACGGTCACACCCGATGCCACACCGGCACCCTGGCAGTACCGATGCAGTGCTGCCGGGTGGCCGGTGCGCCTGCCCGCCTGCTCGCCCTCACCCCACCACCCCCACCTCCTCAGCGGCGTTGCCATTGCCTGTGGTCGGGCTCGGGGGGCGGGCGGGTAGCGTCGTCGGCATGATCGACTGTTGGCTTGTGCGGGCGTTCGTTAACGCCGAAGGTGAGCATGGCAATCCTGCGCTGGTCGTGTTGGAGCCGGAGGGAAGCTCGGTCACTGCCGAGCAGCGCCAGGAGCTGGCGACGCGGCTGGGTATCCCTGCCACCGTGTTCGTCCAGGATGCGGCGGCGGGGCGGGTCAGCATCCACAGCAACTACGGGCAGTCGATCCGGTTCGGTGGCCACCCCCTTCTCGCCACCGTGGAGGCGTTGCACGGGATCGGGCGGGCGCCGAAGGAGTTGGTGCCCGAGGCCGGGCCGGTGCCGTGCCGCAGGGACGCCGACGGGACGGTGTGGCTCACCGCGCCGGCGCGGTGGTCGAAGCCGTGGCGGCATTACCAGATGGACAGCGCCGCCGAGATCGACGTGCTGACCGGCCTGCCCGACGGCGAGGACTTCACGCAGGTGTGGGCTTGGGAGGACCAAAAGGCCGGGCGGGTGCGGGCGCGGCTGTGGGCGCCTCGTATCGGCAAGGGCGAGGACGAGGCGTGCGGCAGCGCTTCCATGCTGCTGACCCAGAAACTCGATCGAGAGCTCGAAGTTCTGCACGGCCGCCACCTTGCCATCATCCGGACGCGGCCTGTCGATGATGTCCGCGTGGAATTGGGCGGGCGTTGTGCGGTCGAATCGCCCGAACATGATGTGCGTGCCGCAATCGACGAGCTTTACGCAATGGCATAGAGCCCGCTCGGCCTCCCTTACGGAAGGGGGTGGTGGGGTGGCGCGACCCGGGGGCGGGGCAGGCGGAGCCTGCCC
>NZ_JBEYYT010000789.1:0-2423 GCF_040645715.1 Spirillospora sp. NPDC046719
ATCCACCGATTCCATTATAATTTCTCCGTTTTCTTTCAATTATAGCATTTCTTGGCGGGGATATAAATTAGAGAAATGGTATTACTAAAATACATACACAGAAAGGAGCCAGTATGGCAGAGAAAACACCACCAAAAATTAAATTAAAAGCTGCAAGAACAAATGCTGACTTTTCAGCTAAAGAAGTTGCTGAAATTGTTGGAAAAAACTATCAAACTATTTTGAGTTATGAAAAAGATAGCACTGAAATTCCCATGAGTCTAGCAAGAAAATTGGCAGAAATTTACGACTATCCTATTGATTTTATTTTTTTAGGAAAAACAACCGAATATAATCGGTTTAAAGCTAGTTAGAAAGGAAAAAATATGAACGAATTACAAAATTTCACAAATGGAATTTTCAATCTTGACGTTAAAGTCGAGGGAGAAGAAGTTCTATTTAGTGCAGAACAAGTCGCAAAATCGTTAGGTTTAACTCAAAAGCAAAATAAGAGTGGAAAGATTTACGAGAGCATTCGCTGGGAAACTATTAATAAATATCTTCCCCAACTTTCTGGGGAAATTGAAAAAGGTTCATTCATCAGTGAACCTATGGTATACAAACTTGCATTCAAAGCAAACAATGCTGTATCTGAAAAATTCACAGATTGGTTGGCTGTTGAAGTCCTTCCAACAATCCGCAAAAATGGAGCTTACATGACTAATGAAGTTATTGAAAAAGCTTTAACAAGTCCAGATTTCATCATTCAACTCGCTACTAATCTTAAAGATGAGCAAGAAAAAACAGCGATGTTATCTCAACAGGTTGCAGAAAGCAGACCCAAAGCAGATTATTATGACCGCATCATGAAATCAAAATCTTTGGTAACGATTAGTCAGATTGCCGAAGATTATGGAATGAGCGCCCAAGCATTAAATAAAATGCTTTATGAGTTAAAAGTTCAACATAAAGTTGGCGGACAGTGGTTATTATACGCTAAACATAAAAATCATGGTTATACATTTAGTGAAACAAATGTTATTCCGAATCACAAAGATGGCGGAGAAAAAGTTGTTATGAATACTAAGTGGACTCAAAAAGGCAGAATGTTCATTTACAACTTACTAAAAACAGAAGGTATTTATCCCACAATTGAACGAGATGACGTTGCTTAGAAAGGAAAATATATGGGAGAACGATATGATCCAATGGCTGCGTATCTAGCCAATGGCGTCCTAGAAGAATTTCGTAAGATGACGAATGAATGGCTGAAATTCCAAAAGGAGCTGTTCAAATATGAAAGTAAGACCGGAGAAATCAGGCAGGTTGATTTGTTGAAAGAATTCCACATGTCATCAGATACGCTTAAAAAGTGGAGAGAAAACGGATTACCTTCGATAAATCGAGGTGGTTCAGTCTTCTATCTATTGGAAGATTTACATGATTTTTATTACTAAAATGTCGGGCAAGACATGATTAAAGAGAAAATGACTACCTCCACATACCAAGTTAATTTATTAAATGCGGTGCTCCGCTAGAAAAGAGAAAAAAATTTGCCAGATATTAGTGTAGAAATAAAAGCAGAAGGTTTGGACGAACTAAAAAAACTGCTCAACGAAGCTTTAGACCAAGTTGAACAGTTAAAAAATACATTAACTAGGATAAATAAAATTAAAATCCGAGTTGATTCATAATATACTCGGAACTAGCAGTTTCAAGCATTTCTTCCCACGAATTGAATTGTGAGTTTTTCCTTACAAAAACGTCTAATTCATCATTGGGAATAGCTTCAAATGACTTGGGTGTTGTCCAATCAAAACGACTGGCATCGGCAAAGTCTTCAAGAGATGAGAACCCGGTATGATTTTTCAGGAAAGATTCAGTAAAAATATCGCTAAATATAACATCATGTTCTCCATCTAAATCTCTAGCTTTATCAAGCATATTTTCCAAGTCATCAATTAATTCATCTAATCCAGTTTCACTCATTTAAAATGCCTCCTTTCCATAAAACTAAGCAAATACCGCAAATATCTGCTCACAGTAATTATAGCACTCGGAGGATTAAAACACATACATAGAAAGGACATTAAAAATGTTTGGATTTAAAACAGAAGAAGAAAAATTTAAACTTGCGGATTATGATCGCATGAAAAGAGAGTTGGAATCAACTCAACAAAGTCTTGCTAATTGCGAAAAAAGCCGTCAAGATTGGATTGATTTCTCTAATAAATTGCAAGAAGAAAATAAAGAACTGTTTGCAGAAAACATGCAACATCATAAAAATGATATTGCCCGTCAGAAAATGGCAAACAAGAATTTAACGATTGCAAAATAAAAAAGCCCGCACTAGGAATACGGACTAAGACGTGATGTCTCTAAATTTTACACTTAGATTATATCACGTTTCAACAAAAATAAGAAACGGAGAATTTAAAAATGGG
>NZ_JBEYYT010000790.1:0-2407 GCF_040645715.1 Spirillospora sp. NPDC046719
CACCCCGCGGCCGGCCCGCCCCCGCCCCCGCGCCGCCCCCCCGCCCGGGGCCGCGTTCCCGCCGGCCCCGGGCGCGCCGCCGCGCGGGCAGCGCGCCGGGGCCGAGGTCAGATGAGGCCCTGGGCGAGCATCGCCTCGGCGACGCGCTCGAACCCCGCGATGTTGGCGCCCACCACGTAGTTCCCGGGCGCGCCGTAGCGCTCGGAGGTCTCGTCGCAGGTGTTGTGGATCCGCGTCATGATCTCCGCCAGCTCCGCCTCGGCCTTCGGGAACGTCCACATCTCGCGTCCCGCGTTCTGCCGCATCTCCAGGGCGCTGACGGCGACGCCGCCGGCGTTGGCGGCCTTGCCCGGGCCGAACGCGACGCCCGCCTCCTGCAGCACGTGGACCGCCTCGGGCGTGGTGGGCATGTTGGCGCCCTCGGAGACGGCCTTCACACCGTTGCGGACCAGCACCCGCGCGGCCTGGACGTCCAGCTCGTTCTGCGTCGCCGACGGCAGGGCGATGTCGGCCGGGACGTCCCAGACGCTGCCGCCCCGGACGAACCGGGCGGACGCGCCGCGCCGCTCGGCGTAGTCGGCGACCCTGCCCCGCTCGACCTCCTTGATCTGCTTGAGCAGTTCGAGGTCGATGCCCTTCTCGTCCACCACGTAGCCGCCCGAGTCGGACACGGTGATCACGTTGGCGCCGAGCTGCTGCGCCTTCTCGATGCTGTAGATCGCGACGTTGCCGGATCCGGACACGGTGACGGTCTGGCCGTCCAGCTCCTCACCGCGCTTGCGGAGCATCTCGGCGGTGAACATCACGTTTCCGTAGCCGGTGGCCTCGGTCCGGCACGCCGACCCGCCCCAGGGCTGGCCCTTCCCGGTGAGGACGCCCGCCTCCCAGCGGTTGCTGATCCGCCGGTACTGGCCGAACAGGAAGCCGATCTCCCGGCCGCCGACGCCGATGTCCCCGGCCGGGACGTCGGTGTCGTCGCCGATGTGGCGGTGCAGCTCGGTCATGAACGACTGGCAGAACCGCATCACCTCGGCGTCCGAGCGGCCGTGCGGGTCGAAGTCGCTGCCGCCCTTGCCGCCGCCGATGCCGAGACCGGTCAGCGCGTTCTTGAAGATCTGCTCGAAGCCGAGGAACTTCACGATGCCGAGGTTCACCGACGGGTGGAAGCGCAGGCCGCCCTTGTACGGGCCGAGCGCGCTGTTGAACTCCACCCGGAAGCCGCGGTTGACGTGCACCGCGCCGGAGTCGTCGGTCCACGGCACCCGGAAGACGATCTGCCGCTCGGGCTCGATGAGCCGCTCCAGCACCCCCTGGCCGGCGAGCTCGGGGCGGGCGGCGACGGCCGGGCCGAGCGACTCCAGCACCTCGTGGACGGCCTGGTGGAACTCCGGCTCCCCCGGGTCGCGGACGAGGACGCGCTCGTAGGCCTTGTCCAGCACGGTGTGCGTGCCGGTCGCGTTCTGCGGCCGGGGGGAAACGGGCATGCCGGGTCCTTTCTCAGACGGTGATCATGCCTCTCCACTTTAGGCGGTGGTCTGGACCACCGCGGAGCACGGGCCGGTCAAAGGCCGGTATCCCCCGCGAGAACGGGCTTGACGTCCAGCACCGGCGTGCCGTCGAGCGCCTCCAGCCCGCGGACGCGCACGCGCCGCCCGGTGACCTGGAGGATCTCCACGGGGTGCAGGCCGACCGGGTTCGGGCGGGCCGGGGAGCGGGTGGCGAACACGCCGGTCTCGGGGTTGCGCGGGTCGTCGCGCGGCCGGGTCCGCAGCACGTCCCGCGGAGCCAGGTGCAGCCAGGTGAGCACGATGATCCGGTCGCCTGCGCCGAGGCCCTCCAGGGCCGCCTGGTACGACGGCTCGAAGACCAGCCACGCGTCGGGGGCGCCCTCCGTCCCCTGCTTGGGCGCCTCGGCGCGGTCGCTGAGCGGGGACGACACATGGCCGACCGGCGTGAGGGTGAAGTCATCGCGGAGGTTCTCCATGCCCTGATCCTCCCAGCCCCGTCGCGCGGGCGCGTTCTACCCCGGCGGCGGCGGTTGCGGCAACGGGGGTGCGCCGGGTTACCGTCGAGCACGACAGATCGCGGGGGCCCGGCGAACCGGGCTGAGATAGCGGCTGGGACGGCCGCTGACCGCATGAACCTGACCGGGTAATGCCGGCGTAGGGAGAGATCGAGTCGTCATGACCGAATCCGTGGTTCCAGCTGCCCGCAAGACGTACCTCCAGGGTTCCCGCCCGGGGGTGCGCGTTCCCATGCGGGAGGTGCCGCTGACCAACGGCGACGTCGTCGTCCTGTACGACACGTCCGGGCCGTACACCGACCCCGACCACGAGACCGACGTCCGCAAGGGGCTGCCCGCGCCGCGGGAGGCGTGGATCGCCGAGCGCGGCGACACCGAGCCGTA
>NZ_JBEYYT010000791.1:0-848 GCF_040645715.1 Spirillospora sp. NPDC046719
GGGCCAGCCCCCCACGCCCCCCGGCGGGGGGCACCCCCACACCCCCGAAAGGCGCGCATTCGCGCCTGACGGCGCCTTTGGACGGGCGGGATCAGGTGTCTTCCAGGCGGAAGCCAACCTTGAGGGTGACCTGGTAGTGGGCCACGTCGCCGTCCTCGATCTGGCCGCGCACCTCCTTGACCTCGAACCAGTCGAGGTGGCGCAGGGTCTGCGAGGCGCGCCTGATGCCGTTGCGGACGGCGGTCTCCACGGACTCCGGCGAGGTGCCCACGATCTCCGTGACGCGGTACGTACGGTCCGTCATGTCATGTCTCCCATGTCTTGACCGTCCTGCTGTCGCCTATCGGACTCCATGGGCTTACCGTGGAATGGTGAAGGTCAATCACCATCGGGGACCGGACGTCTACACGGTCACCGACGCTCCCCGCCCGATGTCCGAGGACATCGGCCACCGGCAGCGGCGCTACCTGTGGTCGATGGCGGTCCGGACGGTCTGCTTCGTCGGGGCGGTCGTCAGCGTGGTGGCCGGGGCGCCGGTGTGGCTGGCGGCGCTCCTGGTGGTCGGTGCGCTGTTCCTGCCGTACGTCGCGGTGATCTTCGCGAACGGCGGCCGGGAGCCGACGCCGTCCGCCCACTTCGACGACCGCGAGGACCCCGAACAGAAGCGGGTTTCCGGACAGCGACCGGAAATCCGGTCGTGACATTCTCTTGACTAACCGCGGGGGGTTTCGGTGTACGATTTGTACCGGCGCTCTGGTCCCCCGTCGGAGCGCCCGTGCCGGTGTTCCGGGCCCCCGTCGGAACACCGATGATGCGGCGCCGGGTGGGTTGCCCCCGTATCCACCCGG
>NZ_JBEYYT010000791.1:858-2405 GCF_040645715.1 Spirillospora sp. NPDC046719
GGGGGGTTTTCGGGCCCCCGTCGGCACCCCCTTGTGGGCGGGGGGGGGGGGTGCCCCCCGTTACCCCCCCGCCCCCGCTTTTCATGTCTCATGGCCTCCGCGCCCCCGCCCTGATGCCCCGGCTTGACCCGGACCGGCGGCCCCAGCACATCTCCGCGAAAGCGCAAGTCCTCGCGCTGACCTGCTTCGGCCACGAGCCGAAACCCTGCCCGTCCGAACTTTTTCCCTCCTGATCCGTGCGGATCGTCCGGCGGCCGATCCGAACCGGGTTCCGGTGCGTACTGCACCGTGGGTGAACGCCATCCCCGCGCCAGAGGGGAGGTCCCGTGGACCCGGGTTTTCTGCTGGACGGCCGGTACCGCTTGGAGCGGCGCCTCGCTCGCCACGGCCGGACGCAGGTGTGGTGCGGGCTCGATGCGCTGCTGGAGCGGCGCGTCGCCGTGACGGTCCTGGCGGTGACGTCCTCGGAGGACTCGCTGCGGGAGCGGATCAGGGACGCGACGCGGGCCGCCGCGTCCCCGGCCCACCCTTGCGCGGTCACCACCTACGACTACGGCGAGGCCGAGGCGGTGGACGGCGGCGCGCTGATGTACGTCGTGGCGGAGTTCCTGAGCGGCGAGACCCTCGCCGCCCGCCTGGCGCAGGGCCTTCCGGCGGCCCAGGAGGCCGTGGACGTCTGCGCGCGGGTCGCCGGGGCACTGGCAGCCGCCCATGCCTGCGGGGCGGCGCACGGGGCCCTGACGTCCTCCCAGGTGTTCCTCACCGCCGACGGGGTCAGGCTGCTCGGCCTCGACCCGGCGGGCGTGCTCGTCCGGGCCGGTGAAGGCGCGCCCGAGGCGGGCGACGGCGCGGACGACGACGTAAGGGCGCTCGGCCGGATCATCGCCGAGTGCCTGACGGGCGACCCGGAAGGCGCCGTGACCGGCCTGCCGGACCGTGTCGCCCAGCTTGTGGCGCGCTGCCGGGACCTGGACGCCGGAGCGGGCCGTCCTTCGGCGGCCGACGCGGCGCGCGTCCTCGCGGCGCAGGCGGAGAGCGTCGAGGCGCCCGCGGCGGTCCGGACACGCGTTCTCTCCGCCGAAGCCGGGCGGCGGGGACGGCCGCGGGGCCGCCGTGCGGTGGTCGTCGGCGGCGCCTGCGCGGCGGTGGTGGCGCTGGCCCTCCTGCCGCTGCTGATGATCCTCTCGTCGCTGCGGGACGCCCCCGCGGACGTGGCGGTGCCGCTGCCGAGCCGGCCGGCCTCCCGGCCGCCCCTCGGGTCGATGGAGGACCCGGCGAGCCGTCCGCCGCCCGTCCGGACGCCCGGTGCGGCGGCCTCCCCGGCCGTCCCCGAGCGGACGGTCCGCGCGGCGGCGGTGAGCGCGCTCGGGCGGATGCGGCGCTCGATCGACGTCGGCATGGCGACGGGCGAGGTCCGGCCGAGGTTCGGCACCGAGCTGGCGACCCTGGTCACCACGCTGCTGGACGAGGTGGACGGCGGCGCGCCCGTCGACCTCGGGCGGCGGATCGCGGGGCTGCGCTCGGCGCTGGCCGGGCGGGCGCCCGGC
>NZ_JBEYYT010000792.1:0-2388 GCF_040645715.1 Spirillospora sp. NPDC046719
CGGAGGCCGGCGCGTCGTCGTCGGCGTCGCCGTCGTCCGGCCCGTCGTCCGGCGGCGCGTCGCCGGACGCCCCGGTCGCGGCCTTGACCTTCGCGCTCCTGGCCTGCCGCTTGGCGCTCTGCTCGCGGCGGGCGATGTTGGCGCGGATCTGCTTGTACTTCGGCTCGCGCTCCTTGAGCTGCACCAGCAGCGGCGTCGCCACGCACAGCGAGGAGTACGTACCGATGATCATGCCGACGAACAGCGCGAGCGACAGGTCCTTCAGCGTGCCCGCGCCGAACAGCGTGGTGCCGATGAACAGGATCGCGCCGACCGGCAGGATCGCGACGAGCGAGGTGTTCAGCGACCGGACCAGGGTGCTGCTGAGCGCCTGGTTCGCCGCCTCGCTATAGGTCGTCCTGGAGGTCGGGCCGAGCGGCTTGGTGACCTCCTTGATCATGTCGAAGACGACCACCGCGTCGTACAGCGAGTATCCGAGGATCGTCAGGAACCCCAGCAGCGTCGCGGGCGTGACCTCGAACCCGGACCAGGCGTACACGCCCGCCGTGATGACCAGGTCGTGCACGAGGGCGACCACGGCGGCGAGCGCCATCCGCCACTCGAACGCCACCGACAGGTAGCCGATGATCAAGATCATGAAGACGATGAGCGCCTGCCACGCCTTCTTCTGGATCTCCCCGCCCCACGAGGCGCCGACCACCTGGGTGCTGACCTTGCTGGCGGGGACCTTCAGCTCCTTGGTGATGGTCGCCTTGACCTGGGTGACCTGGTCCGAGGACAGGCTCTGGGTCGTGACCCGCCAGTCGTCGCCGGCCTTCTGCACGATCGGGTCGTGCGCGCCGCCGTCGGACGCGGCGCCGCGCACCTGCTCGATCGACGAGCTCGGCGACTTGAAGGTGAAGACCGAGCCGCCCTTGAACTCCACGCCGAAGTTGAGGCCCTGGATCAGCAGCCCGGCGATCGACAGGATCAGCAGCGCCCCGGACAGCGAGTACCAGATCTTCGGCTTGCCGACGATGTCGGCGCTGATCTCACCCCGGTAGATCCGGGAGAGGACCGCGCGCAGCCCCATGGCTCAGGCCTCCTGGCTCGTCTTGCGGGCGGCGACGCCGTCGGCGTCCTGCAGGTTGCGGCGCAGCCGTTTGGCGTCCAGCCCGGACATCGGATGCCCGCGGCCGAAGAAGTTCGTCCGCGACAGCAGGGCCACCATCGGCTTGGTGAAGAAGAACACCACCACGATGTCGATCAGCGTGGTCAGGCCCATCGCGAACGCGAACCCGGCGACGCCGCCGACCGCGAGGAAGTACAGCACCACGGCGGCCAGGAACGTCACGGCGTCGGCGACGAGGATGGTGCGCCGCGCCCGCTTCCAGGCGTTCTCCACCGAGGAGCGCAGCCTGCGGCCCGCTCTCAGCTCGTCCCGCAGCCGCTCGAAGTAGACGATGAACGAGTCGGCGGTGATGCCGATCGACACGATCAGGCCGATGATGTGCGGCAGCGACAGCCGGAAGCCCATCCCCTCGCCGAGGATCACCACCGCCTCATAGGTGATCACGGAGGCGACGATCAGGCTGGACACCGCCACGAGGCCGAGGCCCCGGTAGTACAGCATGCAGTAGAGGACGACCAGGCCGAGGCCGATCGCGCCGGCGATCAGGCCGCCGGTCAGCTGGTCGGAGCCCAGCGTGGACGACACCTCGTCGATGGAGCTCTGCTTGAACTCCAGCGGCAGCGCCCCGTACTTCAGCACGTTGGCGAGGTCGGTCGCGTACTGCTGGGTGAAGCTGTCGGCGGGGCCGTCGATGCTGGCGCTGCCGCCGGTGATCGCGCCCTGGTTGATCTGCGGCGCGGAGACCACCTGGCCGTCCAGGACGATCGCGACCTGCGCCTGCGGCGAGGACGAGTCGCTCTGGTACGCCTTGGACGCGTCGGTGGTGACGTCGCCGAACTGGCGGGCGCCCTTGCCGTCGAACTTCAGCGCCACCGACCAGCTCGCCTGGCCCTGCTGGGAGTTCGGCGGCATCGCGGTCGCGCTCTTGACGTTCTCGCCGAGCACCCGGACCGGGCCGAGGATGTACTTGCCGACCTGGCCGTTCTCGACCTTCTGGGCGCACGCCGCGACGAACTTGCGGTTCGGGTCGTTCGCGCCCGGGGCGTGGCGGTCGCCGTTGTAGCAGTCCAGCGACTCGAACTGCTGGATGACCGCCTTGTCGGTGACGCCCGGGTAGGTCTGGGTGCCGGTGGACGGCGCCGGCGACACCAGCGGCGACGACGGCGACGCCGACGGGGACGCCGTGGGGGACGGCGAGCCCGAGCCGGACGGGTTCGGCGTCGGCGCCGCCAGCGCGTCCGACACCGCGCGCTTGCGCGGCGTGGCGGACGCGGACG
>NZ_JBEYYT010000793.1:0-2369 GCF_040645715.1 Spirillospora sp. NPDC046719
CCGCTTGTGTGGGTGGGATCACGCTGGCGGCGAGCAAAGCGCCGCCGACCGTGACGGGGGTTCCAGGGGGTCGCTCCCATGGGAAAAGCCAGCTAAAGCACTTGCCCGTTATCTGTTCCGGTGCGCATTCTGCTGGGGTGAGCAACGAGGTCGTGTTGGAATCGGCGGGCACGCTGCGGGGTCAACTGCAGCGGGGGCTCGGTAGGGCCGCGCGGCGCGCGGCGGACAGGCCCGGCGCGGGCGAGTACGTCTATGACTGCATCCGGAGGGATCCGCGGTGGGATCGGCAATGTGAGGCCAGAGGGCTGTACTACGCCCGGTTGATGGTGGATCTGGAGTTGCCGGTGTGGCCGGTGGCGGAGCATCTGGCGGATCCGTCGGACCATGCGGACGGCGACGAGTGGCGGGTGCGGCTGGCGTTGGAGGTGCTGGGGCATCTGGTGCGGTTGAGCCGGCGGGAGGCGGCGGTGCCGCTGCGCCGGTACGCCGAGGAGGGCGCGCACTGGTTCGACGCGCTGGACGAGCTGGTGGAGCTGGGCGATCCGCGGTTGGCGGAGGGGCTGGACGAGCTGGTGGCGGCGCGGTGCGACGACGGTGACATCGGGTCGCTGGTGGCGGGTGGTCCGAATCCGGTGCTGGAGAGCTGGGCGGTGCGGCAGCCGCGGATAGCGGAGGCGCTGGCGCGGCGGCGGGAGGCGGGGAGGCCGCGGCGGTCGGTCGGCGCGGTGCCGGGCGGGGCGGAGCGGACGGACGCGGAGTTGCTGGAGCTGGCGCGGCGGCGGGACGACGGGGCGATCGCGGCGATCTTCGAGTTGGGGCGGCGGCGGACGCCGGCGCTGCTGGATCTGGCGGAGGAGCTGCTGCCGCAGCGGCCGAGCAGGTTCGGCGGCGCGGTGTGCCGGGCGCTGCGGGAGTACGGGCCGGAGGCGCTGCCGTGGGCGCGGGCGTGGGCCGCCGAGCGCGGCGGGTGCGCGTTCATGGGGATCAGCATGCTGGCGAGATACGGGACCCGGCAGGACGTCCCGCTGCTGATGGAGGAGTTGCGGGATGCGTTGGAGAAGCGGGAGTGGCAGGCCGCCGCGGGGCCGATCGAGGGGCTCGGGAGGCTCCGCGCCGGCGAGGCCGTTCCGCTGTTGAAGACCGCTTGGACCGAATCACCCTACGCTTTCCTCAGACCACGTATTGTGACTGCTTTGACCCGTACCGCGCCGCACACCGCCGAGTCGTACACGATCGAGGGCCTCTGGGACTGCCAGGAGGGCGTCCGCGCGGAGGCGGCCCGGTTCGCGCCGCTGACCGAGGAGACCCGGATCCGGCTGCAGCGGCTGCATCACGACGGCGCCGAGGACTCCGGCGTGCGGGCGGCGGCGGGCGCCCGTCTCGCCGTCTGAGCGCCCGCTGAACCCTTCCGGGCCCGTGCGCGTACCGCCCGTTGTACCGCGCATCTCACCCCGGGAGGACGGGCCATGGGCTCCACGCATCACCTCGGACGTGCGGCGGGGGTCTCCCGCGCCGGTCTGGCGCTGGCGGTCGCCGCCGTGCTGGCGCTGCCGCTGGCGGCGGGCTGCAGCGCCGCCGGGAAGTCCGGTGGGTCGGGTGACGCCGACCGGGCCGCCGCGCCGGCGAACCTCGACGAGCTGGCCGCGCGGACGGGCTGCAGCCTGGTCGGCCGCCGCAAGGCGCAGCAGTTGCAGCAGGGCAACTGCCGGAACTCGCGGGGCCAGTACGTGCTGGTCAGCTTCGACAGCGACCAGGACATGACGTCGTGGCTGGACGAGGCGAAGCCGTGGGGCGGGACGTATCTGGTGGGGACGCGCTGGGTGGCGGTGAGCACTCCCGCCACCCTGCAGTCGCTCCGCAAGGATCTGGGCGGGCACATCATGTCCGGCGAGATGCACGGGATGAGCCACTCCTGACACGGGTCAGGTGAGCGCCGCGGCCCACCGTTCGAGGGCGGGTCCGGTGCGTGCGAGGACGCGCCGGGCGGCCAGGCCGCGGGTGACGGTGCCGGGCCGCAGCAGCGGGTAGCCGGGGCCGTCCACGACGACGCGGATCGCCGCGACGGGGACGCCGTCCGGGAGCGCGGCGGCGACACGCGCCGACTCCATGTCGACGACGCGGGACCCGTCCGCCGCCCACACCCGCCGTTCCGCCTCGCGGACGATCCGGTCCGCGGTGACGAGCGGCCCGACGTGCGCGCGCAGGCCGTCCCCGGCGAGGCCGGCGGCCAGCGCCCGCGCGCCGGGGCACGGCACGGGCTTGCCGCCGCCGCGGATCTCGTCCGCCACCACGACGTCGCCGGGCGCGAGCCCGTCATCGAGCGCGCCGCCGAACCCGACGACGGCGACGGCGCGGCAGCCGGGCAGCCG
>NZ_JBEYYT010000794.1:0-2349 GCF_040645715.1 Spirillospora sp. NPDC046719
TGGGAGACTGTGTGGGAGAGTAGGACACCGCCGGACATTTTGTGAGAAAGGCCCCGCCGTTCACGGCGGGGCCTTTCGCATTTTCGGGTGTCCGCTCAGGGCTCGCTCAGGGCCTTCTCGTAGTTGGACACGGAGCGGTTGTAGTGCGGCAGGTGGCGGGAGGGCACGCCGAGCGCCAGCGCGGCCGCCTCGCGGTCACAGTCGAGATCGGTGAGCGCCAGGGCGAGGAAGTCCGTGACGGCGTCGTCCAGCTCGTCGGAGCCGGCGTCCCGTTCCGCCGTGAGAAGCCTGACGCTCTCCTCCGCCTCGCCGAGGGGCGCCTCCGGACGTGCCTGCTGGGCAGGGACGCAACGCGTGTGCAACGTGTGATGAGTGATAATTAAACTGTCTGGCAATGACCGGACTCATGGTCGCGCCGGTGCCAACCCACACACTGCACCGGCGCGGCCACCGGCCCGCGTCACAGATCGGCGTGGTGGCCCTCCGCGTCGCGGTCAGGAGTAGGTGACGTGCTCCGTCCCGGCGGTCCGAAGAGGGCGATCCCGGCCAGGAAACAGGCCCCGGCGATGATCGGAAGCGCCCCGGGGCCGAGGGAGCCGATGGCCCAGCCGCCGAGACCGGCTCCGAGCGACGCACCGAGGTAGACGGCACTGCTGCTGAGAGCGAGCGCCTGCGGACCTACCTCAGGACCGGTGAGCGCCAGGACGCGTGCCTGCACGGCCGGCGGTACCGACCATGCTGCGGCCGACCAGACCAGCAGCAGTGGGACGACCACGGCCAGGTGGACGGGGCGCGCCGGCCAGCACATCGCGAGCCCAGCCATCGCCAGGGCGAACGCCAGCGCGGCCAGGCCGAACGACCGCTGCGGGCCGATGCGGTCGACGAGGGTGCCGCTGAGCCGTGCACCGGCGACACCGGCGAGCCCGGTGAGCGTGAGCAGCAGCCCGAGGCCGGACGGCGTCACACCCGCGAGGCCGTGCAGCAGGGGAGCCAGATAGGTCTGGATCATCATGTTGCCGAGGACCGCGACGGCCGCGGCCAGCAGGGCGCGGAGGACGGCGGGCGCCGCGAGCGGGCGGAGCCGTTCGCCGAGTCCGGCGGGAGGAGGCGGCGGGACGTCCGGAAGGGTGGCGCGGAGGAAGGCCAGCGCCACCGCGCCGAGGACTCCGCCGGCGAGGAACGTCGCGCGCCATCCGGCCGCTGCGCCGATCCAGGTACCGAGGGGGACGCCGGCGACCACGGCGCCGGTCAGCCCCGCGGTGACGGTGGCGAGGTGGCGGCCCCGCCGGTCCGGTGGCGAGAGCGTCGCGGCGGCCGAGAAGACGGCGGGGAGCGAGAGCGCGGCGGCGAGCGCCGCGACGACCCGCAGGACGAGCAGGACCGGGTAGGACGGGACGAGCGGCACCGCGAGGTTGGCGGCGCAGAACAGCAGCATCCCCCAGGTGAGGATCGTGCGCGGGGAACGCGGTCCGGCGGCGACCGCGGCGGCCGGTGCGACCGCGGCGCAGATCACCGAGAAGACCGTCACCAGCTGGCCGGCGGCCGCCTCGCCGACCGACAGGCCGCGGGCGATGGACGGCAGCACTCCGGCGATGACGAAGTCGTCGGTCTGCAGGGCGAAGGCGGTGACCGTGAGCGCGGCGAGCCAGAGCCCGCCGAAGGGGCGTCGGGTGGAGGGCATCCAGTTAAGGTAACACTCGTTACCCTATAGGCTGGACGTCCCCACGGGACAAGGAGGAGCGACCGGTGGCCAGGCCCCGCGACCCGCATCGGCGTACGCAGATCCTCGACGCCGTGCTCGACCACCTCGCCGGGACCGGGATGTCCGGGCTGTCGATGCGTCCCGTCGCCGAGGCGCTCGGGCAGAGCACGCGCGTCCTCACGCATCACTTCGCGGACAAGGACGCGCTGCTGGCGGCGCTGCTGAAGCGGCTCGACGAGGTCCAGCACGAGCAGCTGCGGGCCACCGAGGGCTGGTACGACACGGACCGGGGGATCGGCGCGATCGTCCGCGACTCGTGGCACCGCCACCTCGCGCCGGAGAACATCGCGCACACGCGGCTGATCCACGAGATCGAGGGGCTCGCAGCGGCGGGCCGCCTCGGCGACCGGGTGCCCGCGTTCCTGGCCGCGCGGGCCGAGTTCGTCGCCGGAGCGCTGGTCGCCCGCGGCCTGGCGCCGGACGAGGCCCGCGTCAACGCGACCCTCCTCAACAGCGCCTACTCCGGCCTGCAGGCCGACTTCCTCACCACCGGCGACCGCGAGCGGGTCGAGGCCGCCCTCGACCGGCTCTGCGCCCTCGCCGACTCCTGGACGGCCGGCCGCCCCGGCTGACCGGCGCCGTGCGCG
>NZ_JBEYYT010000795.1:0-2342 GCF_040645715.1 Spirillospora sp. NPDC046719
GGCGAGCCCCGGACGTCCCGCTGGGCCGACCGGACCCGGCTCGTCCGCGCCACCGCGGCCGGCGGGCTGCGACCCCGCGGCCCCGGCGCTTGGCGGGCCAGCGGCCTGCCCCGCTGACCCACCCCCGCGGGACACCGCGCGGGCCCGCGCCGGCGGACACTGCGCGGCCCGCACCGGCGGACACCGCGCGGGCCCGCGCGACGCGCCCGGGATGCGTCCGATCTCCCGTCCTATGGGGTGTGTTGATCCCCGGACGGGGAATGGGATCGGGCGACACGTAACCGTGGTTCGCGCCCAGCGGGGGTCTCCGCACGAATAAGGTGGAAGGCCATGGCCACCTCGGAGTTCGTCCCACAGCCCGCGCGATATGCCATCTTCGTCGACGCGGGGTACCTTTACGCGGCCTCCGGGGCTCTGCTGCTCGGCTGCGGCTCGCGGCGCGAGTACCGGGTCGCCGCGGAGCAGCTGATCAAGGCACTGACCAGCCACGCGGACGACCAGTTGCTGGGCGAGCTGCTGCGCGTCTACTGGTTCGACGCCGCGCCGAAGAAGCAGCCCACCGTCGACCAGCGGGTCATCGCGAACCTGCCGCTGGTGAAGCTGCGGCTCGGCAACCTGAACGCGCAGGGCCAGCAGAAGGGCGTGGACGCGCAGCTCCGCGCCGACCTGGAGGCCCTCGCCCGGCACCGCGCGATCACCGACGCGGTGCTGCTGGCCGGCGACGAGGACATGCTGCCCGCCGTGGAGGCCGCGCAGCGCTACGGCGTCCGCGTGCACCTGTGGGGCGTGGAGCCGACGCACGGCTCCAACCAGGCCGAATGGCTGGTGTGGGAGTCCGACCGGGTCGAGGTGCTGTCCGCCGACTTCCTGCGCCCGTACTTCACCAAGGCCAAGGTGCTGCCGGTGCCCGCGCCCGGCACCGCCGCCGCCGTCCGCGACGCGGCCGCCGCCGCGCAGCGCACCTCGCCCGTCCCGTCCCCGTCCCAGGTGTTCGCCGGGCGCCCCCCGGCGGTCAAGCCCGCGCCCGCCGCGGCCGTCCGCACCGCCGTGCCCGTCCCGGGCGGCGCCCCGGTGACCCCGGCGACCGTGGCGGCCTCGATGAACGCGGCGTCCGCCGCCCAGTCCGACGGCCGCCTCGGCCCGGACCGCGACCACATGCTGGAGATCGGCGAGCACGTCGCCCAGAAGTGGATCTTCGAGCGGGGCCGCGACAACATCCGCGACCTGCTCCCCGGCCCGATCCTGCCGCCCGTCATCGACAAGGAGCTGCTGATCGAGGCCGAGAAGGAGCTCGGCGGCTCCCTGCGCCCCTACCAGGAGGCCCGGACCTGGCTCCGCGACGGCTTCTGGGAGCGCGTCTACCGGGAGTTCGGCATCGGCTTCGGCAAATCCGACTGACCTCCGAATCCGACTGACCTCCGCCACCCCGCACGTTCCGCATTCCGGCTGACAGCCGCCGGGTCGTCGCGTCCCCGCGATGGACACGTTTGGTAGTTATTCGGGCGCGGGGAGTCGCGGACGGGTACAGTCGGCGGCCGTGATGGGGAGAGGCCGTGCCAGAGGACGGCGCCAACGGGCGGCCGGCGCGTGCGCGCTCGCCGTGGTCATGGCGCTGGTCTCGGGGTGCGAGCCGCCCGTGGGCTTCTACCGGCCCGGCGAGGGCGGCCCGGACGATCCCGTGGTGGGGCTCGGCGGGCCCGCGCCCTACGTGCGGCCGGGCACAGAGCGGCCCAAGACCGCGGACCCGCCGGTCGTGCCGGCCGGCGGACGGGTGTACGCGGCGACCGGACCCGGGATGATCGCTCCGGGCGCGCGGAGCATGCCGGCGCGGCTGTACGTCGCGGACGGGCGCGGCATCGAGGTCATCGACCCGCGGACGCTGCGGCTGGTCGGACGGGTCGGCGCCGGGGCCGCCGCGGCGCGGGTGGTGCCGTCGTGGGACCTGCGGCGGCTGTGGATCGCCGACACCGCGCACGACGTGCTGGTCCCGGTGTGGGCGCGGACGGGGCGGCGGGGCCTGCCGGTGCCCGCCGTCGACCCGGCGGGGCTGTACTTCACCCCCGACGGGCGGACGGCGCTGGTCGCGGCGGGGCGGCCGAGGCGGATCGAGGTCCGCGACCCGCGGACGATGCGGCCCCGGGCGTCGGTGCCGCTGCCGTGCGCGGCGGCGGACGGCGACTTCACGCTCGCCGGGACGTCCCTGGTGATGAGCTGCACGTCGGCGGGCGCGCTGGTCCGGGTGGACGTGCCGGGGCGGCGGGTCGCGGGCACGGTCCGGCTGCCCGCGGGGGCGCGGCCGGGCGACGTGCGGCTGTCCCCCGACGGCGGGACGTTCTTCGTCG
>NZ_JBEYYT010000796.1:0-2339 GCF_040645715.1 Spirillospora sp. NPDC046719
CCCGCCGGCGGCCAGCCGCCCCGTCCGGGCGCTCCGCGCCCGAGCCCGATGAACACGCCGTCCTCGCGGCCGGCCGGCGCCCCCGGGCGCGGCGGTCCCGGTGGCGGGGGCCGCGGTCCAGGTGGCGGCGGTGGCCGTGCCGGTGGCGGCGGCGGTCGCGGTCCCGGTGGCGGCGGTCGGCCGGGTGGCGGCGGCGGGTGCGGCGCGCCCCGCGCCGGCGGCGGCGGTCGTCCCGGTGGCGGCGGCGGCTTCGGCCCCCGTCCGGGCGGCGGCGGTCGCGGTCGCGGCGGCACGCAGGGCGCGTTCGGCCGTCCGGGCGGACGCCCGGCGCGCGGCCGCAAGTCGAAGCGGGCGCGTCGTCAAGAGTTCGAGAACATGCAGGCGCCCGCCGTCGGCGGCGTCTCGGCTCCGCGCGGCAACGGCAAGACCATCCGGCTGCCGCAGGGCGCGTCCCTGACCGACTTCGCCGAGAAGATCGGCGCCAACCCGGCGTCGCTCGTCGCGATCATGATGCATCTCGGCAAGATGGTCACCGCGACCCAGTCGGTGGACCCCGACGACCTGCAGGCCCTGGGCCTGGAGTTGGACTTCGAGGTCCATGTCGTCAGCCCCGAGGAAGAGGACCGCGCGCTGCTCGAGTCGTTCGACATCGAGTACGGCGAGGACGAGGGCGGCGACGAGCACCTCGAGTCCCGTCCGCCGGTGGTCACCGTCATGGGCCACGTCGACCACGGTAAGACGAAGCTGCTGGACGCCATCCGGCACGCGAACGTGCAGGCGGGCGAGGCCGGCGGCATCACCCAGCACATCGGCGCCTACCAGGTCGAGACCGAGGTCGACGGCGAGGAGCGCAAGATCACCTTCATCGACACCCCGGGTCACGAGGCGTTCACCGCCATGCGTGCCCGCGGTGCCGACACCACCGACCTGGTGGTGCTGGTGGTCGCCGCGGACGACGGCGTCAAGCCGCAGACCACCGAGGCGATCGACCACGCCACGGCGGCCGGGGTGCCGATCGTCGTCGCGGTCAACAAGATCGACGTCGAGGGCGCCGACCCGAACCGGGTGCGGGCGCAGCTCACCGAGTACGGCCTGGTCGCCGAGGAGTTCGGCGGTCAGACCCAGTTCGTCGACGTGTCCGCCAAGCAGGGCACCAACATCGACGGGCTGCTCGAGGCGATCGTCCTGACCGCCGACGCCGAGCTGGAGCTGCAGGCCAACCCCGACATGCCCGCCCAGGGCTCGGCCATCGAGGCCCACCTGGACAAGGGCCGGGGCGCCGTGGCGACCGTGCTGGTGCAGCGCGGCACGCTGCGGGTCGGCGACTCGATCGTCTGCGGCGTGGCCAGCGGCCGCGTCCGGGCGATGCTCGACGAGAACGGCAACAACGTCGAGGAGGCGGGCCCGTCCCGTCCGGTGATGGTGCTCGGCCTCGCGGCCGTGCCCGGCGCCGGCGACAACTTCCTGGTCGTCGAGGACGACCGGGTCGCCCGGCAGATCGCCGACAAGCGGGTGGCGCGCAAGCGCAACGCCGAGCTCCTGCGCAGCCGCAAGAGCAGCTCCCTCGAGGAACTGTTCAAGGACTTCCAGGAGGGCAAGCGGCAGGAACTGCTGCTCATCCTCAAGGGCGACGTCTCCGGTTCCGTCGAGGCGCTGGAGGACTCGCTGCTCAAGATCGACGTGGGCGACGAGGTCAGCCTGCGGATCATCCGCCGCGGTGTCGGCGCGATCACGCAGGACGACGTCAACCTGTCGCTGGCGTCCGAGGAGGGCGCGGTCATCATCGGCTTCAACGTCCGGCCGGAGCGCAACGCGCAGGAACTGGCCGACCGCGAGGGCGTCGACATCCGCTACTACTCGGTCATCTACCAGGCGATCGACGAGATCGAGGCCGCCCTCAAGGGCATGCTGAAGCCGGAGTTCGAGGAGGCCCAGCTGGGCACCGCCGAGGTCCGGGAGATCTTCAAGGTGCCGCGGATCGGCAACGTCGCCGGTTCGATGGTCACCTCGGGGATCATCCAGCGCAACGCCAAGGCGCGCCTCGTCCGCGACGGCGTCGTGGTCGCCGACAACCTCACGGTGTCGTCGCTGCGCCGCTTCAAGGACGACGCGACCGAGGTCCGCGAGGGCTTCGAGTGCGGCATCGGGGTCGGCTACAACGACATCAAGCTCGGCGATGTCATCGAGTGCTTCGAGATGCGGGAGAAGCCTCGCGTCTGAGGCCCGCGCTCGCGGCACCCGATCGTCCGCGGTACGGATCCGTCCGCGCGGACCAGGCCTCCGGGGCCCGTCCCCGCCGGCGGCCCGGCCGGACGGGCCGGGGGGAAAAAGTGACCACA
>NZ_JBEYYT010000797.1:0-2294 GCF_040645715.1 Spirillospora sp. NPDC046719
GACCGGCTGGAGGCCTACGTCGCCGCGACCGGCGAGCTCGCGCTGCGGATGGCGGCCGGGCGCTGGCCCGCCCGCGTCACCCTGCCCGCGCTGCGCCGGGTCGCCCGCACGGGCGCCGGGCGGCGCTGGTGGCGCCGGTTCGTCCGGGCCGAGCGCGGGCTGCGCGAGCGGTTCGCGGCCCGCCGGACGAAGATCGCGGTGTTCAACCGGGTGCTGGTGCGGCTCCCGGTCGGCAAGGGCACCGTCGTGTTCGAGAGCCGGCACGGCGCCCGGTGCTGCGGCGATCCCAAGTACGTCTTCCGGGCGCTGCGCGACAGCGCCGCCCCGTACCGGGCGATCTGGTCCTACCGCGACGACCGGCGCGGCTTCCCCGACGAGGCGCTGCTGGTCAAGCGCGGTTCGTGGGCGTACTACCGGGCGCTGGCCCGCGCCGAGTTCTGGGTCGACGACCAGAGCCTGCCCGCCGGACTGGTGAAGCGCCCGCAGACCACCTACGTCCAGATCCCGCGCGGCCCGGCCCCGCAGCCGCCGGACGGGCCGTCGGACGGGCAGGGCGCGCTCCTCGCCCGCGACCGCCCCGATCACCTCGACCTGCGGTCCGAGCACGACGTCCACCCGCCGCGCACCGGCGCGGGCGCCGAACCGCTCCGGTCGGGCTGCCCCCGCAACGACCCGCTGATCACCGGCGGCGACCCGCACGAACTGGCGGCGCTGCGGCGGCGGCTCGGGCTGAGCGGGGACCGGCGCTACGCGGTGCTGTACGCCCCGGCGCTCCGGACCGGCGACGGCGACCGGCCCGCGCCGCCCCCGGAACTCGCGTTCCCGCTGGAACGGTTCGTCCGGGAACTCGGCGGGACGCACGTCCTGCTCGTCCGCCCGCCCGGCGGCGGGAGCGCGGTCATCCCGCCCGGCATGGACGGCACCGTCATCGACACGGCGGCCGTCCACGACGCGACGCTCCTGATGCTGCTGTCCGACGCGCTGGTCACCGACGAGGCCCCGATCATGTTCGACTACGCGCTGCTGGACCGGCCGATGGTCTTCTACACTCCGGACCGTACGCGTCTCCGGACCGGCGGCCGGGGCCTCCCCGCCCCGGTGCCCGGACCGGTCGCCGAGGACGAGGACGGGCTCCTGGCCGCCCTCGGTGACCTGGACGGCGTGCGGACCGGGCACGCCGCCGCTCGCCGCCGGTTCACCGAGCTCCACGGCGAGTACGACACGGGCACCGCCGCCAAGGCGATCGTCGAGCGGTTCTTCGTCGGCGA
Source organism: Spirillospora sp. NPDC046719 (assembly GCF_040645715.1). Classification (NCBI taxonomy): domain Bacteria; kingdom Bacillati; phylum Actinomycetota; class Actinomycetes; order Streptosporangiales; family Thermomonosporaceae; genus Spirillospora; species Spirillospora sp. NPDC046719. The sequence continues at coordinate 1,269 of NZ_JBEYYT010000797.1, forward strand.
GGGACGGTGACCGGCGACCCGCGGGTGTACTACCGGGTTTGTAGTAGAAAGAGACCATGCCGACCGCAGTGAACGCACCGCCCCGGACGGGGAGCGCCGACGGCGCCGTCCCCTGGGTGACGGTGGTCGCGCTGGCGTTCACCGCCGCGCAGCTGCGCTTCGTCCCGGCCGGCATGACGCTCGGCGCGGGCGAGGTCGGCAACGTGTGGCAGGCCCGCAGCGGCGACCCGGGCGCCTTCCTCGACGTGTCGCGCGGGCACGCGACCGTCGCGCTGGTCGCCCCGGTCGTCCAGGCGACCTCCTCCACCGCGGCGATGCGGATCTACCTCGCGGTCGCCTCCGGCGCGGGGCTGTTCGCCGCGCTGTGGGCGTGGCGGCCCCTGCACCGCCCCGAGACGCTGGCGGGCGCGGGCGTGCTGTTCGGCGGGCTGTGGGCGGCGCAGCTCTACGGGTCCCAGGCGATGCCCGACCTGTGGTGTGCGCTCGGGGCGCTCGCCGCGGCCGGCTGCTTCCTGCGGGTCGCCCGCGACCGGCAGGACTACCCCGCGATGCTCGGGCTCACCGCGAGCCTCGCGCTCGTCGCGGCGATGCGACCGTCGCAGGCGTTGTGGCTGGCCCTGCCGCTGTGCGCCGCCCTGGCCGTCGTCCCCGCGTGGCGGCACCGCGAGGCGGTCGTCAGCGTCCTGGCCGGGCTGGTCCTGGACATGACGGCGTGGCTCGTGCACGAGCACGGCGGTTCCGGGCCGGAACCCGTCCAGCGCGCCCAGCGCGCCGCGGCCCGCGGGTCGGGATGGGTGGACGGCTGGCCCGGCTGGTCGGGCGTCGCGGCGGTGGCGGTGTTCCTCGCCGTCGGCGGGCTGGTGGCCGCGTCCGGCGGGCGGCGGCCCGGCAACGCGCTGCTGCCGATGGCCGTCGCGGCGTGGATGCTGGTGCCGGGGGCGTTCGCCGGGCCGGGGACGGCGGCGGGCTTCCTGCTCACCGCGGGCGCGCTGGCGGCCGTGCCCGCCGCGGCCGGCTGCGTGCGGG
>NZ_JBEYYT010000798.1:0-2290 GCF_040645715.1 Spirillospora sp. NPDC046719
GCCCGCCGGAGCGGTCGCCGCCCTTCGCCTCGCCGCCGACGTCGAGCCGGACGTCGGCGCCGGTGAGGCCCCGCTCGTCGGCGGCGCGGAACGCCCAGGCGGCCAGCACGGTCATCTCGCCGCGGACGGACGCGACCGCGTCGGTGTGCACGTAGCCGAGCTCGCCCGGCACGAGGAACCGGACGGTGCAGGTCTGGAGCTCGACGCGCGCGACGGGGTCGTCCGGCGTCGGCCGGTGGATCGCCGCCGCGTACCCGGCGCGGTGGGCGCGGCGGGCGGCGGTGAGGGCGCGGCGGCCGAGGACGGCGGCGAGCGCGTCGTCGTCGAGCGTCCCGGGCGACCAGTCGGCGACCTCGGCGGCGGCGGGCTCGCCGGGCTCCTCCTCGGTGGCGTCGGCGGCTCCGGCGGCGGCGTCGCGCTGGTAGGCCAGGACGAGGCAGATCTGGTGGCGGCACGTGCCGGTCGCGGCGCAGGTGCAGGTCGCGGCCTCCAGGCCCGCGCCCGCCGGCAGCGCCGCCGTGGTCCCGTCGGGGTACCTGCCCTCGACGCCGCCGTCCGGGGCGATCGTCAGCTCGGGGCCGTTGCCCGCGTCCAGGTCCTTCGCCGCGCGCTTGACCAGGCCCCGGTTGGCGAGGGCCGCGAGGGAGTCCGGCGTCAGGGCGAGCAGGTCGGCGCGCGTCACGATCCGATCCTCTCCGCGACGAACTCGGCGAGCCGGCCCGGCGTCATCGCGCCGACGTGCGCGCCGACGGCGGCGAGCCGCCGCCCCATGTCGCGGTCGAACGCGGGATTGGCGTCCTCGTCCAGCGCGGCGAGGCCGAGCACGCAGGTCCCCTGCTCGACGAGGCGCCGGACCTCCCGGACGAGCCGTCCCGCGTCGCCGCCCTCGTAGAAGTCGCTGATGACGGCGACGATCGCGCGGCGCGGGTTGTCGACGAGACCGGCGCCGTAGGCGACCGCGCGGGCGATGTCGGTGCCGCCGCCGAGCTGCACCTTCATCAGCAGCTCCGCCGGGTCGGTCACGTCGGACGTGAGGTCCACGACGGCGGTGTCGAACGCGACGAGGTGAGTCTTCAGGCCCGGCAGCCCCCACAGGCACGCGGCGGTGACCGCGGAGTGGATCACCGAGTCGAGCATCGAGCCGGACTGGTCGACCAGCAGGATCATCTGCCACTGCTCGACGTGTCGCCGCGTCCGCGACACGAACCTCGGGTTCTCGATGTAGAGGCGGCGCTCGTCGGGCCGGTAGTGCGCGAGGTTCGCGCGGACCGTGCCGTGGAAGTCGAAGTTGCGGGAGTTGCGGATGCGGCTCGGGCGCCGCGACCGGGTGCCGTGGAACGCCTGCCTGACCTCCGTCGCGAGCTTCTCCATCAGCTCCCGCACCACGGCCTCGACGATCCGCCGCGCGAGCGCGAGGACCTCCGGGTTCATCAGGTGCTTGGTCCGCAGGACGGCGCGCAGCAGCGACCGGTCCGGCTCGATCCGCTCCAGCACGGCCGGGTCGGTGACGATGTCGTGGATCTCGTAGCGCTCGACGGCGTCGCGTTCGAGCCGCTCGATGGTCTCCTTGGGGAACAGCCGGTGCACGTCGTCCAGCCAGTCGACGGTGGTGAGCGCGGACTCCCCGTCGCCGCCGGTCCGGTCGCCGGAACGGCCGTCTCCGGGCGCGGAGCGCGAGCCCGCGCCGCCGCGCCGGACGCCGCGCCGCGCGAGTTCGGGGTCGCGGCCGTAGAGCCAGTCGAGGGCGCGGTCGCGCGCGGCGGCGTCGGCGCCGAGCGCCCCGGTGGCGCCGCCGGCGGGCGCGCCGAGGATGAGCCGCCAGCGCTCCAGGTCACCGGCGGCGGTCCCGGCCGGGGTTTCGGCGGGGGTCCCGGGTGGGGTCATGGTCGTCCTCCGGTGAGTCCGGCGGCCTCGAGGGCGCGGTCGACGCGCTCTTCCAGGGCGCGCGCTTCGGCGATGAGGAGGGGGTCGCGGGGCGCGCGCAGCAGCCCGCGGGCGGACCCGCGCAGGCCGCGGCGGGCCAGCAGCCGCTCGGCGATCGTCTCCCGCTCGCGCGGCGGGAAGAACTCGAACGCCTGCCGCAGCGCGGGCAGCGCGACGAGGAAGTCCTCGTCGGTGAGCGCGCCGACCAGCTCGTCCAGGACGGCGAGGACGGTCCCGCCGGGGTCGAGGACCTCCTGCCTGGCCAGCGCGAACAGCCCGGCGAGCCAGTCGCCGAACACCCGCGGCCCGGCGGCGCCGCGCACCGCGCGGGCGGGGTCGGCGGTGTCGCCGAGCGCCCGGCCGAGGC
>NZ_JBEYYT010000799.1:0-2269 GCF_040645715.1 Spirillospora sp. NPDC046719
CGCGCCGTCCGCGCGGTGAACTCCGCGAGGACGGCGCGCCGCATGCGGGCCGGTCAGGCGCGAGGGACGACGTACGGGGAGATGCTCGACAGCTTCTCGCAGGTCTCCTCGTACTCGCGGTCGGGCGTCGAGCCGCTGACGATGCCGGCGCCTGCGCGCAGCCAGGCCCGCCCGTCCTGGTTGTAGAGCGCGCGCAGGACGAGCGCCGAGTCGAGCGCGCCGGTGTGCGACACGGCGACGACCGCGCCCGCGTACAGGCCGCGGCGCTCCTCCAGCCCGCCGATCGCCTCGATCGCGTCGGCCTTCGGGATACCGGAGGCCGTCACGCCGGGGAACAGCGCGTCCAGCGCGTCCCAGCAGGTGCGGCCGGGCGCGAGGACGCCGCCGACGCTGGAGCCGAGGTGCTGGACGCTGCCGCGCTCCTTCACCGTCATGAACCCGGTGACGTGGACGGAGTCCGGATCGCACACCCGGTACAGCTCCTCCTGTGACGTCCGGACCGACACGGCGTGCTCGAAGATCTCCTTCGGGTCGGTCTCCAGCTCGCGGCGGGTCCGCGCGTCGGCGTCGCCGCCGAACCCGAACGCGCGGGTGCCGGCGAGCGGCTGCGTCATGACGCGCCCGTCCTCGTCCACGCTCGCGAGGACCTCGGGGCTGAACCCGGTGGCCTGGAACCCGCCGAGGTCGAGCAGGAACGACCGCGCGGGGGTGTTGGCGGCCCGGCCACGGGCGTAGGTGGCGGCGACGTCGACCGGGTACGGGACGTCCAGCCGCCGGGACACGATGACCTTCTGGTACCGGCCCGCGGCGATGTCGCCGACGGCGCGGGCGACGCGCGCGCGGTAGGCGTCGCCGCCCTGCCGCACGTCCACCGGCGACGGCTCCGCGGTGCGGGCCGGGCCGTCCGCCGCCAGCAGGTCCGCGTCGCGTTCGACCTCGCGGGGGTCGGTGCCGGCCACGCGTGCCTCGCCGTCCTCGACCGTGACCTCGACGCGCGGGACGACGAGATGCGCGAGGCGCCCGGACGGGCTCGCCGAGGCGAACTCGAAGGCGATCCATCCGTAGGCGTTCCAGGCCGAGAGCGGCGCGGCGGCGAACGCCTCGCGCAGCGCGTCGGCCGGCCGGCCGCCATAGGAGGGCGCCGTCACCGGCTCCCGGTCCGGCCATCGGGCGTGCACGGCGCCGGCGTCGAGGACGACCTCGCCGAGGACGCCGCCGGCGAACGTCCACCGGCCGGGCCGCTCGTAGACGACGTGGTCGGTGAAGAGGCCGGATCCGGCCAGCCGGGTCATCAGGTCGAGCGGTGCGCGGGCGGCCTCGACCACCCGTTCCGTGGGCTTCTCGTCAGTGCGCAGACCGGGGGACAAGGCAGTGGGCTCCCTTTGGGTGGCAAAGTCCGGCTTGTCGTGATTCGAGCCGAACTTAGGTAAGGCTAACCTTGTGCGATTTTCATAGGCAAGGCTAACCTAACTTTCGCTGATCAAGCCGACGACGAAAGAGCTGAGGCGTGCAGGAGCGGACGACGACGACGGCGCAAGGTGCTCGACTGCGGCGCGAACTGATGCGGCGGATGATGGCGGAGGCCGGCCTCCCGGCGGACGGGCGCGGACCCGACGCCGGACGCCCCGCCCCCCGCGCGGCCGGCGGCCCCGCCCCCCTGTCCTACGCGCAGCAGAGCATGTGGCTGCACCACCGCGCCTTCCCGGCGAGCCCCGCCTACAACGTGTGCCTGCTCGTGCGGATGTCCGGGCCGCTCGACACCGCCGCGCTCCGCGAGGCGCTGCGCGGCCTCATCCGGCGCCACGCCGTCCTGCGCACCGTCTACGCCGACGGGCCCGGCGAGACCGCCGTCCAGATCGTCACCGGCGACGACGCGCTCGACCTCGCCCCGCTCGACCGCGCCGACCCCGACGCGCGCGCCGCGGAACTCGCGGCGACCCCGTTCGACCTGCGCGCGGAACGGCCCGTCCGGCTGGAGCTGCTGCGCACCGGCCCGGACGAGCACGCGCTGGTCCTGGTCGTCCACCACATCGCCTGGGACGGCATGACGTGGGGCTCGATCTCGCGCGACCTGTCGGCCCTGTACCGCGCGGCCGTGACCGGCGAGCCGGACGGCCTCCCCGCGCTGGACGTGCAGTACGCCGACTTCGCCGACTGGGAGCAGAAGCGGCCCCTCGCCGAGGACGACCTGGCGTACTGGCGCGCCCGGCTCGACCCGCCGCCCGCGCCGCTCGACCTGCCCGCCGACCGGCCGCGCACCGCCGCCGCG
>NZ_JBEYYT010000800.1:0-2268 GCF_040645715.1 Spirillospora sp. NPDC046719
AGCAACGCCCCCATGCCCCTGGTCCTGCTGCCCTTTCTGGGCAGCGGATTCGTCCCCACCGACTCCATGCCCACCGCCCTGCGCTGGTTCGCCGAATACCAGCCCTTCACCCCCATCATGCAAACCATCCGCGGCCTGCTCCTTGACACCCCCATCGGCAACAACGCCGCCATCGCCACCGCCTGGTGCACCGGCATCGCCCTCGCCTCCTACCTGTGGGCCAAGCACACCTTCAACAAAGCCTGACCCCCACACAACCCGGCCACACAGGGCCGCCAGACCACCCGGTCCGGCGGCCCTGAGCCGTTTCTAACAGGATGTTTGGCAGGGGTATGGAGGCGCGGACGTGTCGAGTGGATAGCCTTCGCGCCTGACCAGTTCGAAGGGGCTACGTGCATGATGTTCAAGCGTCTGCAGAGGCGGTTCGGGGGCGAGGCGGTCGATGTCGGCACGCAGGTGCTTGCCGGCGTCGCTCGCCCTGGCGACACCTTCCCGGGGCAGGTGTTCCTCCGCGCTGTCGATGAGGACGTGAGGGTGGAGAGCCTCGTCTTGAGGGTCGTCGCCGAGTACGCCCATCTGGACACCGGCGAGGTCGAGGTCGACGAGATCGGTTACCAGTACGTCGACGGCCCGTTCACGGTGGGGGAGGAGCCGCAGCAGGCCCGCTTCTCGCTGCGGCTGCCCTGGGAGACACCGATCACCGAACTGGCGGGGATGGCTCTTGGACCGGTACTGCGGCTGCAGACCTTTCTGGACGACGTAGACGGAGAGGACGTTGTCGACCACGACCTCCTTCACGTCTCCTCCCTGCCGCTCCACGAGGCGATCATGGAAGCCTTCGCGTTGGCAGGGTGGACGTTCCAGTCCAGTCGGCTCGCGGGAGAACGAGTACCGGCAGCAGACCAGATCTTCGACTTCCATCAGTCGTTCGTCCTCGGCGAGCGCGGTCCCGTCGCGGGCGGGCCGGGCCAACTGGAAGTCGTCTTCCTCACGAACGCGGTCGGCTGCGAGGTGTTCGTCCGGCCTGCCGCACCTGAGGGGCGTTACTGGAACGACCGGCCTGCCGCCCACCGCTTCATCGCGGCACACCACGACCTCGACCGTGTGGACTGGTCAGCAGAAGTCAGGCGCTGGATCAGCGAAGCCGGCCTTTGACCATCATGCGCACGACGCCCCCCGCACCTTTGAGGCGGCGGCACCAGTGGAGCAGGCTGAAGGCTCGTTCGACGACGTAGCGGTGGACGTCCGGTCCCGATCCGTGATCCGTGTGCTGTGCCCCGCCGGGCGATGGGTGGATGCGGCCGGGCAGGCGCAGCGCACGACCGGGTGTGGGGCGCAGAGGGTGGGTTATGCGGCCCAGTCGAGGGTGGGAATGTCGGGTGGGCCGATGTTGCCTGGTGGCCCGGCCCTGCTCGTGTCTCGCGTATCGGCTGGTGGGAGTAGCCGGTAGATGTATCGCCCGTCCTGATCTTTGGTGATGTGGATCTGGTCGGGGTTGGTGTGTTTGAAGCGGTTGTGCCATCCGCAGGTGAGTGCGAGTTGGTCGATGTCGGTGGGCGATCGTCCGAGTGCCCATCCGTGGACGTGGTCGATCTCGCACAGCGTTCCGGGGACCTCGCAGCCGCGTACCGCGCAGGAGGAGTAGAGCGTCTCCAGGACTTGGCGTTGTGCTGCGGAGGCGAATCGTTCGCGGTAGCCGAGGTAGAGCGGGGTGTTTCCGCGTCCGAGGAGGAGGGGTGAGACTCCGGCGGTCAGGGCGATGCGGCGGGCTTGTGCGGCGGGGATGGGGGTGCCGTCGGGCAGGCGGGCCGGGGCGTTGCCTCCGGTTAGGGTGTCCAGGTCACAGATCACGGTGACCTTGGACGCCTTGTGCCCACCCGACAGGACGCTCGACAGCGCCGCTGCAGTGCGTTCGGGGAGGTCGCGGCGGTCGTCTGGTCCGGCCGGCTTGGCCAGCGGAGCGAGCGTGCCGTCCCAGATCGCGGCGTCCTCGGGGTTCAGCCAGCCCTTGACGTACCGGCCGCCGTCCAGGGATCGGGTGGTAGTGAGCCACGACTTGTCGTAGCCCCGCTTGGTGTCATCGTCAGGGGCGTCTTCGGTGTCGTCGCGTTCGGCGATGAGGTCGCGGATGCGGCGGCCGAACGCGGCGACCTTCCCGGCCGAGAAGCCCTGCTCGACGAAGCCCAGCAGGGTCGTCTCGGCCTCGGCGCAGTCGGTGTCGTCCAGGCGGGCGACCGAGTCGGCGACGGTGGCCGCGTAGCCGTAGGA
>NZ_JBEYYT010000801.1:0-2252 GCF_040645715.1 Spirillospora sp. NPDC046719
ACTCCCTGCGCGCCGCGCGCGATCGGCTGCGGCCGGGCGGGAGCTGAGCGAAGGGACGGGACGGCCCGCTCGCATCGGTCCCGCGGTGGCGGTCCCCGATGCCGTGGTGACGGGAAGGCGGCCGGTCAGGCCGGTCCCGCGCCGAACGCGCGGCCCTCAGCGGACCGGCAGGCGCTGAACACCGAGCCGAGCCCCTCGCGGTCGATGATCTCGCGGAGCCGGGCGGGCAGCCCGGGCAGCGAGAGGCAGCCGCCCTCGGCGGCGACCCGCCAGCGGATGCCGAGCAGCACCGGCAGCGGGTCGCAGCGCACCCCGAGCCGGTCGCCCATCCGCACCATCAGGTGCCGCAGGTCGCCCTCGACCAGCGAGGTCAGCGTCTCGCCGAGGCGCCGGACGGTGACGGGGTCGAGGACCCCGGACAGGTGCACCACGGTGTGGTCGCCGTCGCCCGCCTCGGCCGTGGTGATCAGCAGTTCGGGCGGGGCGGCGGACGGCGTCGGCGCGAGCCCGGCGTCGGCGGGGTGCAGGGCGCGGATGGCGTCCAGCACGTGCCCGGTGTCGACGGTCGCGGTCTCGCCGGGCACCACCGGCGCCGCGGTCGCCTGGGCGACGTCCTCGAACACCGGGACGAGGCTGGACAGGCCGGTGAGGTGCAGCGCGCGCCGCACGGGCGCGGCCGTCGCGGGCACCACGGCCCGCAGCGGGCAGCCGAGCAGCTGCGCGCGGGTCTCGGTGCGGGCCAGCAGCACCAGCCCGGACGCGTCCAGCAGGATCGAGTCGCCGAAGTCGACGACGACGCCCTTGCGGGGCCGGCCCGCGGCGGGGCGGTCGGGGGCGAGGTCGCCGGCGGCCACCGCCAGCGCGCGGGAGACCCCTTCCCTGATCCCGGCGTAGTTGCGCCAGCTGATCTGCGCGGGCAGGCGCAGCACGATGAACCCTTGCCGGGTGTCCGTCCGCAGGCCCGGCACGGTCGTGTCCTTCATCTGTCACATCCCGATCGGGGTACGCGCGGAGGCACGGGCCGGGGCGGGCCCGCCGGCGGGCGGCGTCACGGGGGCGGACGCGGCGGCGCGGCCCGGCGGCACCGGGGCCCGCTCGCCGTCCGGATACGGCGGCCGCGCGCCGCGCACGACGCCCGTGAGCCGGGACGCCGCGAGGCGCTCGATGGTCCGGGCGTCGGGCCGCATCCCGAGATGGGTGCAGCAGCACCACAGGTCGTCCACGCAACGGCGCACGTTCTCGGCCGGAATGTCGGCGAAGCGAACGCGCAGCCGCGCCACGAGGTCGTCGCGCGTCGGTCCGGCCGATGGCGACATCTCCCAGCGCTCCACTGTCCCTCCGATCGGTCTGGACGAGACGAGAAGATCGCCCGTCCGGGCGGGTCGGCAGCTGCCCGCGCGGCAGGTTCCGAGCTTGGAAGGGACCTACCCGGCGCCTGGGGCGGAAACGGCGCCGACCCTAAAGGTCCGGGCATGACATGCCTGCCGCGCGGTAAGTCCCACGGCCGTTCGGACACGGGATCCGCCAGGGCCCGGGAGCGGCGCCCCGATCACGGAGAGTACCGAGATTTTTACGGATGGTTGCCTGTCGCGCACGCCCTCGCGACGGACGGCGGGAATTGCTGATCTAGATGTCGCCGACACTCCGGGATGGTCCATGCACGCCCAGCCGAAGTACTTCACCTGCAGGACGTCCGGCCAGGTCGCCGACCCGGAGGCCGATCGCGGCCTCGCGCGGGGCGGGATCGGGGCGGAGCGGGCCGCCCCGGCGGCGGGGGCCGTCCCGGACCCCTTCGCCGAGGGCGCTCCGCACACCCCGCACTGGTTCAAGACGGCGGTTTTCTACGAGGTGTCGGTGCGGGGGTTCTGCGATTCCAACAATGACGGTTACGGCGATCTGCGCGGCCTGATCTCCAAGCTCGACCACCTGGAATGGCTCGGCGTCGACTGCCTGTGGCTGCTGCCGATCTACCAGTCACCGCTGAAGGACGGCGGCTACGACATCGCGAACTACACCGAGATCCTCCCGGACTTCGGGGAGCTCGGCGATTTCGTGGAACTGATCGAGGAGGCGCATGCCCGCGGTATCAGGGTGATCGCGGATCTGGTGATGAACCACACCTCGGATCGGCACCCGTGGTTCCAGGCGTCGCGGACCGATCCGGACGGGCCGTTCGGTGACTTCTACATGTGGAACGACACCGACGACAAATACCCCGAAGCCCGCATCATCTTCGTCGACACCGAGTCCTC
>NZ_JBEYYT010000802.1:0-2244 GCF_040645715.1 Spirillospora sp. NPDC046719
CACGGGCTGGCTCGCCGGCCGCGCGTGCGCGCGGCTGCCCCTCGACACCCGGCTCGACCCGCGCGACTGGCGGCTGTTCTCGACGGCCGCCGAGCTGGAGTCCGCGCTGCGCCGCCTCGACGTGGTCGTCACGTCGCGGCTGCACGGGCTCGTCCTCGCGCTGAAGAACGGCGTCCCCGCCCTGGCCGTCGACCCGGTGGCCGGCGGCGCGAAGGTCACCGCGCAGGCCCGCGCCTGGTCGTGGCCCGCGGTCGTCACCACGGGCGAACACGACGCGCCGCCGCTGCTGGACCCGGCGGAACTCGACCGGTGGTGGCGCTGGTGCCTGGCGCCCGGGGGCGCGGGCCGCACGCCCGCCCGGCCCCCGTCCGCCGGCCTCCTCACCGACCTCCTGGCCGCCCTCCGGGCCTAGCCCGTGGCGCCGACCGCGGCTAGGCGGGACGGGCGACGAGCAGCTCGCGGGAGAACCACTCGATGGTGGAGACCAGCCCCTCCTCGATGCCGAACCGCGGGCGCCAGCCGAGCACCTCCTCGGCGAGCGAGGTGTCCGGCCGCCGCACCTTCGGGTCGTCCTGCGGCCGGTCGACGAACCGGATCCGCGACCGCGACCCGGTCAGCTCGACGACCAGCCCGGCGAGGTCGGCCATCGAGATCTCGTACGGGCTGCCGATGTTGACCGGCCCCGGATGGTCCGACATCGCGAGCGCGATGAGGCCCCGGACGGTGTCGCAGACGTGGCAGATCGACCGGGTCTGCGAGCCGTCCCCGGTGACGGTGAGGTCCTCGCCGGTCAGCGCCTGCCGCAGGAACGTCGGGATCGCGCGGCCGTCGTCGGGGCGCATCCGCGGCCCGTAGCTGTTGAAGATCCGCACGATCCCGGCGTCCAGCCCCCGGGAGTGCCGGAACGCCGACGTCAGCGCCTCCCCGAACCGCTTGGCCTCGTCGTAGACGCTGCGCGGGCCGACCGGGTTGACGTTGCCCCAGTACGTCTCGGGCTGCGGGTGCACCAGCGGGTCCCCGTACACCTCGGACGTGGACGCCAGCACGAACCGGGCGCCCTTGCTCTCCGCGAGTTCGAGCGCGTTCCGGGTGCCCTGGCTGCCGACCTCCAGCGTCTGGATCGGATACCGCATGTAGTCCGCGGGGGACGCCGACGACGCCAGGTGGAACACGTAGCCGACGTCGCCGGGCACGTGCACCGGCTCGGTGAGGTCGCGCCTCAGGAACCGGAAGTCCCGCCGGTCGGCGAGGTGCGCGATGTTGCGGGACGTGCCGGTCAGCAGGTTGTCCAGGCAGACGACCGAGATGTCCTGGGCCAGCAGCGCCTCGCACAGGTGCGAGCCGAGAAAGCCGGACCCTCCGGTGACGACGGCGCGGGCATGCCTCATCGGTTTCCTCCTAAGCGTGTAGCGTGAGCGCCTTCCCGGCGGCCTCGACGGCCTCGTCCGCGGAGATCTCCAGTAGGCCGGGGTGGGGTTCGCCGCCGTGCGGGTCGCCGGACCGCCCCGCCCACAGCACCCGGTGCTCGGCCCGGTCGGGCGGCCCCCACCGGTCGGGCGGCGTCGGCCCGAACAGCAGCACCGACGGTGTGCGGAAGGCGGTCGCGAGGTGCGCGACGCCGGTGTCGCCGCACACCACCAGCCGGGCGCCCGCGACGAGCGCGGCCAGCTGCGGCAGATGGGTGCGGCCGGCGAGGTCGTCGCGGAGGTCGAGCCGCGCGAGCTCCATGACGCGGTGCGCGAGCGGCCCCTCGCCGGGGCCGCCGGTGACGACGACCCGCTCGCCGCCGGCGCGCAGCGCCGCCGCGACCGCGGCGAACCGCTCGGCCGGCCATCGCCGCGCCGCGAACGCGGCCCCCGGATGGACGACGACGGCGCCGGGGGCGGGCGAGGGGACCGCCGGCGGCGCCAGGTCCAGGTCGTCGGGATCGGCGTCGAACCCGTAGGCGCGCACCAGCCGGCACCAGCGCGCCACCTCGTGCTCGCCCGGATCCCAGTCGGGCCCGTCGGTGTGCAGCGCGCCCGCGGACGCGAACGCCAGCAGCCGGGCGGGCCCGAGCGCCGCCAGCCGCCGGTGGCTCTGCGGGCCCCGGCCGTGCAGGTTGACGGCCGTACCCACCGGCTCGGCGGGCGGCAGTGGTCCGAGCCCGGAGTCCGCCGGCAGGACGTCGTCGACCGCGCCCGTGGCGAGCGCCAGCGGCGCCAGCGCGGGCGGCGCGGCGAGCGTGATCCGCGCGCCGGGCAT
>NZ_JBEYYT010000803.1:0-2221 GCF_040645715.1 Spirillospora sp. NPDC046719
CCTGCCCTCAGCGGTGCGAGGGGTTGTAGCCGAGGCCGCGGAGCTGGTCCGCGGCGAGCCGGGAGACGTTGTGGTCATGGTCGGTGGACGCGTACTGGTGGATCGTCCACTGCTTCCATGGGGACGGGGCGGTCACCCGTCCCGGCGCCTTCCCGTAGTGCGCCACCCACAGGGGATAGCCGCCGAGGCCGTCGCCGTGCTCCTGCGCGAACGACCACGAGCTGTAGAAGAACGCCTTCACGCCCGTCTTCCGCTGGACGTGCTCCAGCCAGCGCTTGGCCCATGCGTTGACCTGGTGGTCGGACCGGCCGTCGGTCGTCTCCAAATCGAGCATGAGCAGGTCGCCGGGCTGGAGGCCGGCGGACGTGACCGCCGACAGGAAGTGGTCGGCCTCCCGCACCGGGTCGTTCTTCGGATGCCCGTAGTGGTACGCGCCGCGGACCAGGCCGTTCTGGCGGATCTTCGCCCAGTTGGCGGCGAAGGTCGCGTCGTCGTGCCCGGTCCCCTCGGTGGCCTTGGCGATGCCGAACGCGAGGCGGCCGCCGCCCCAGTCGACGCCCCGGTCGTAGGTGGACACGTCCACCCCCTGCGGGAGGGGCCTCGACCGCTCGACGGCATGGGACGGGGCCGCCTTCGAGGCGGCGGCACCGGACGGGACCGCCTTCGATGGAGCCGCGTTCGATGGAGCGGCCTTCGATGGAGCGGCGTTCGATGGAGCGGCGCCGGACGGGGCGGCCAGGTGGAGCAGGGCCCCGCCGGCGATCGCCGACGCCGCGAGCAGCTTCGCGAGCCGTCTCATCGGTCCTCCTCCCTCGTCGCGGGTGCCGTGGTGGCCGCCGCCGTCGCGCGCCGGTGCTTGAGGAAGACCAGCAGCGAGAGCGTCAGGAAGAGGACCGCGCCGACCGCGCTCCACAGCTCGACGGGCGGACCGTCGGCGGGAGCCGGCCGGGTATAGGCCATCGCGGCCGTCTTCGCGCCGCCCCCGGATGGGGGGCCGCCGTGCTGCGCCGGTGCGGTGGCCGGCTTGCGGCCGATCGGGACCTTCTCGGGGTGCCCGTAGCCGACGACGTTGTCCTGGTCGCGGACCTTCCGCTTGACGAACTGCCCGTCGACGTTGCCCTCGATGGTGTGGATCCGCCCGCCGTCGACCTTGGTGACGATCCCGACGTGGTCGATGCCGTCGATGCCCTTGCCGCCGGACCAGTCGTAGAAGACCAGCGCGCCGGGGGCCGGCTCGGTGTCGAACGCCTTGTGCTTCTTGAAGAACGCCGCGTGCGAGGGCGTGTAGGCGTAGGCCCCGACCTGCTTGGCCACGCCGGCCTTCGTCGCGCCCCAGACGAGGAACATGTCGCACCAGGCCGCGTTCGAGAAGTCGTAGGAATGGTCGACGTTCTTCGAGTACCAATCCCCGAACTTGGTGTAGCCGCCTCCCTTCTCCGTGTACCCGAGCTCGGACTCGAGGTTCTTGATCATTTCTTGGATGCCCGTGTCCAAGGGCCGTCCACCTCTCCTTTTCCGCCTGCCGGGTTAGCTGACGGGTTCGGGCCAGGAGACGGCCCTACCGCTGGCGACCAGCGGATTCACCCCAACGAACCTGGGTCCCCGGCTCCCTGTGGAGGGATTCGGCGGTCGGCCGGACTTCGGCCGATGCGGTGGAGACTAAGCACGAAATAAGGGCGTCACCAAATTTCCACGGCAAATAAATTATGCATAAGCCGGCATGCCGGAAAGCGAAATCCCCGGCGCCGTCGCGGTTCGCGGGCGAGCTTTTTCATGCACCCGGGTGCCGGGTCGACCGATCGGTTGACCCGCCGGTCGCCCGGACGGCGCGCGCCGTTCCGTCCATCACCGGATGGGACCGGGCCCGGCGGCGGCGATCGTGGTCCTTGAACGGCCGGAACCGAGCACGAGGAGGACGTCCGTTGAACGACACGATCGGCGCGGCGATCCGCCTGCGGCGCCGCGCGCTGGGCATCACACAGGCCCGGCTGGCCCGGATGGCCGGCCTCGACCAGCCGGCGGTCTCCCGCCTGGAGTCGGGTTCGCGCCTCCCGCCGCTGCCGGTGCTGGAGCGCGTCGCGAACGCTCTCGGGCTCCGCCTCACCATCGGCCTGGAGCCGCCGGCGGCACCGCGGGACGACTCCGCCGCGCCGCCACCGCGCTGAACGGGCCCGGCCCGGCGGCCGGATCCGGCGGCGTGGCCGGGCGGCCGGGCGGCCGG
>NZ_JBEYYT010000804.1:0-2220 GCF_040645715.1 Spirillospora sp. NPDC046719
GCCCCCGGGTCGCGCCACCCCACCACCCCCCTCCGTCAGGTACGAATCGCCCTTGCATGAGGCGCGAAGAGCGGCAACAGGACACGAGGTCCGGCAGCCTTTCCCGCCCGAAAAATACCGAGAAGAATGTGGCCCGAACGGCCTTGAACGGCCTCGAATGTCGGTCACACAGGGTACTATTTATGTATGCAATCAGTGACGGTCGAGCTTGGGGGCGCGTCCACGATGGAACTGGTGAACGCGCTCTCAACCATCGCCACTGAACTCGCATCGCGTGAAGCCCCGGAATCAGCGGCCGCGTGCCTGGAACTCACCGAGACTCTTGTGGCCGCGTCCGATCTGCAGGAAAGCGCGCTCGCCGGATTCATCGGCCGAGTCGACGCCTGCGGGGAGCAGGCCCGGTGGGGATATCCCTCCACCCAAGCGTGGCTGCGATCTCGACTCGGCATGCGCGACAGCCGCGCCAAGGAACGCCTCACCCTCGCCCGGCAGCGCCACCGCCTACCCCAGGTCTGCGCACAGCTCGCAGCCGGGGAACTGTCCTACGGCTACGCCGCCACCGTCGCCGACTCGGTCGCCCGCCTGGATGACACCGACTGCGCCGAGGCCGAGACGACGCTGCTGGGCTTCGTCGATCAGGGTTTCTCGGCCGGGAAGGTCGCTGCGTTCGGCCGCCGCATCCGCGACCTCATCGCCGAACGCGACGACACAGAAGACGCCCCCGACGAGGACACCAAGCGCGGCTACGACAAGTCCTGGCTGACGACCACGCGTTCCTTGGACGGTGGCCGGTATGTGAAGGGGTGGCTGAACCCCGAGGACGCCGCGATCTGGGACGGCACCCTCGCCCCGCTGGCCAAGCCGGCCGGACCGGACGACCGTCGTGACCTCGCCGAACGGACGGCGGCGGCACTGTCGAGCGTGCTCTCAGGCGGACACAAGGCGTCCAAGGTCACCGTGATCTGCGACCTGGAGACGCTGACCGGCGGCAACGCACCCGCCCGCCTCACCGACGGCACCCCCATCCCCGCCGCCCAGGCCCGCCGCATCGCCCTGGCCGCCGGAGTGTCGCCCCTCCTGCTAGGCCGTGGAAACACCCCGCTCTACCTGGGCTACCGGGAACGATTCGCCTCCGCAGCACAACGACAGGTACTGGAGACGCTCTACTCCTCGTGCGCGGTGAGGGGCTGCGAGGTCCCCGGGACGCTGTGCGAGGTCGACCACGTCCACGGATGGGCGCTGGGACGATCGCCCACCGACATCGACCAACTCGCCCTCACCTGCGGATGGCACAACCGCTTCAAACACAGTCGCCCCGATCAAGTCCAGATCACCAAAGATGGCGACGGGCGATACATCTACCGACTACTGCCACCAGCCGACGCCAGAGGATCAGCAACTGGGGCCGGACCACCAGGCAGCATCGGCCGTCCACCCGACGCCCCCGCCCTCGACTGGGCCGCATAACCGCAGCGCCGCTCTCCTGCACCGGTTCGCCCGTATCAATCAAGATCGGGTGGATCGGGCGGATAGCCATGCCCTCGCACCCACAGCACGACGCCTGTGGTCCGCCAGCAGCAGCGCACCTCTCATGGGTCAGGCCACGCAGAACTCGTTTCCTTCTGGGTCCAGCAGGACGACGGCGTAGTGATCCAGGTCAGGCCCACCCTGTGTCCGCAGCACCGTGGCGCCTGCGCTGGTCAGACGTTCCACCTTGGCATTGACCCGCTGAACCCGAACGGACAATGGGACGGCTCGACCGCCGCTCACCTTCAGGTCAAGGTGCAGCCGGTTCTTGACGACCTTTGGTTCGGGGACGCGTTGGAACCACACGCGGGGGCCTTGTCCCGCTGGATCCACGATCGACTCCGGCACCTCACCGGCCCCAGCGGGCAACTCCTCCTCGGGGACTCCTAATGCCGCCCAATACTCTCGCCAACTGCTGTGATCTTCGGGTGGCGGCTCGGGCAGGTATCCGAGAGCCTCGCACCAGAAGGCCACCAATCTCTTCGGCTCGGCGCAGTCAATGACCAGTTGCATGGTGACGTCCATGCTTCACAAGCTCCCAGAGAGGTCGGACAGAGCGACGCCATCGCTAAGAGCCGCTCGACCTCCCTTACGGAAGGGGGTGGTGGGGTGGCGCGACCCGGGGCGGGGCAGGCGGAGCCTGCCCCCAACACCTGCCTAGGGGCCGCAGAGGCTCCAAAGTCAAGGGTGGAC
>NZ_JBEYYT010000805.1:0-2204 GCF_040645715.1 Spirillospora sp. NPDC046719
GGGCGGCGAGCGCGGCCGCGGCGACGACGCTGCCGGCGGTGGTGATGACCAGCGGGTCGACGCGTCCGGCGAGGCGGTCGACCAGCAGGAAGTAGGACGCCTGGCAGGCGGCGGCGCCGAGCCCGGCGGCCAGCCCGAGCGGGTCCAGGCTCAGGCCCGTCCACACCTGGACGACCAGGGCGAGGCCCGCCATGGCGACCGCGACGCCGCCGGCGGCGGTGCGGTGCACGGGCGCGCGGCGCACCAGCCGCAGCCACGCCAGCACCATGACCGGCCCGGTGAACTCCAGCAGGATCGCCACGCCGACGGGCAGCCGGGACGCGGCGAGGTAGTAGCAGGCCTGGCATCCGGCGACGCCGGTCAGCCCGTAGGCCGCCAGCCGCCCGAGGTGGGGCCGCAGCTGCGCGCGCAGGGAGCGCGCGCCGCGCCGGGCCCGCACGGCGCACACGATCGGGACCAGCGCGAGCGCCGACACGGTGATGCGCAGCCACACGGCCTGCAGCGGGTCTAGGCCGCCTTCGATGAGCGCCTTGCCGAACGGGCCGGACGCGCCGAAGCACACCGAGGAGAACACCGCCAGCGCGACTCCCTGGGCGCGGGTGCGCGCCGCCGCGTCGACGCCCATCGCCGCCCCTCCCCTCGACCGTTCAGGAGCATCGTGCCATAACGCTCATTACAACGGGAGGGCGGAACGCGACCGACAGAACACGACATGCCGGACACTCCGCCGGGGAGGACTACTATTCGCCGGGTGAGCTGGCAGGGGGCCGGGGCGGGACCCGGCGGGACGGGAGGCGGCCCGAGCGCGGACCTGTTCGCGGCGGTCGAGGGCAACGTGCGCGAACTGGTCGCCTCCCCGTGGTGGCGGACCGCCCAGCCGCAGGACCGGGCCGGGCAGATCGCCGCGCGGATGCTGTGGGGCGCCGGGGAATGGTGGCTGTTCGGCGCGTGGGGGCGCTGGTACCGGTGCGGCCTGGACGGCGCCTGGTTCCCCTGCCCTCCCCCGCCCGACCACGCCGACCGGCGCGTCGCCGTCCCGGCGCCGCGCGGCGCCGGCACCCCGCCGGTCCCGCCGCAGCTGTACCCGACCGGCCCCGACCTGTCGGCCGGGCGGGTCGCGCCGCTGGGGTTCCTCGGGCCCGTCCCCGACACCGCCGTCGTCGCGCGGATCTCCCAGGCCATCACCACCGCGCTCGCGGTCGACCCGCAGCAGTTCGCCCAGCGCGACCCGATGTTCCAGCCCGGCACGCCCAGCACCATCGCCGCCGCGTGGGGCGCGCTGCTGTGGTGCGCGGGCTCCCCGGTGGTGCTGACCGAGCACCCGCTGATCGAGTCGTTCATCCCGTTCCTGACCACCTCCGCCGACCGGCTGCACTGGATGATGCCGCCCGACTTCGGCACCCTGGCCGGCTACTACATCCACCGGCTCGGCGCCGGCGACGGCGGCGGCGCCGCGCACATCGCGCGGGTGATGTACGAGGTCGCGGCGGGCCTGCAGGCCGACCCGCGGTTCCGGCCCGGCGCCGACGCGCTCGCCGCGGTCACCGCGGCGTCGCTGCGGATGGTCAACCAGGACATGGCGACCGTCCGGTACGGGCCGGAGGCGATCGTGCAGGAGTGGCGGCGCCGCTGCCCCGCCGAGTTCGCCACGCCGATGGTCCGCGACACCGCGCCCGGCGAGTACCTGCGCCTGGCCCTGTACGACCTGGAGCAGATCGTGCACGGGCTGACCGGGCCGCGTCCGGTGCCCGGCGGCCGCAGCCACGACGAGGTCCGCCGCGCGGGGATCGCGGTGCTGGCCGCCGACCTGCAGGCCGCGCCGGGCGCGCTGCCGGCGCTGCAGCGCTGGCTGGACCCCGACAGCGCCCGCACGCTGCAGGCGGTACTCGGCGACCCCGCCAACCCGCTGCGGGCGCTGTGGCCGCGCGACGGGCGGCTGCCGGACGCGCTGCGCCGCGACGACCCCGACGCGCTCGCCGCGCTGCTGGCCACCACCTACACGATCGGGCTGACGTGGTGCCGGCTGGCGCAGGTGCCGCCGCCGGCGTCGGGGTTCGCGGTGCCGCAGGCGGTCGCGGCGGAGCTGACGTCGCCCGCGATGCACTCCCCGCCGTCCACCGACGAGCTGTCGGCGTGGGACATCATCAAGGCGGCCCGCGCGCACATGGCCGCCGAGCGGGCGTCCTCGGGCGAGGACCGGGCCG
>NZ_JBEYYT010000806.1:0-2201 GCF_040645715.1 Spirillospora sp. NPDC046719
CGTTCACGACCGGGCGCCGTGACCGCCTTCGCGGCCGGCGTCTCGCTCGCGCGGTCGGCGGCCGGTCAGGCCGGGCCGGTCGCCGCGTCCTGCTCGCGGCTCGCGGCGGCGCGCTCCGCCTTGGCCTCCGCCTTCTTCTTGTGCGGACCGAGCACCATGATCATGTTTCGGCCGTCCTGCTTGGGCCGCGACTCGACGAAGCCGAGCTCCTCGACGTCGTCGGCCAGCCGCTGCAGCAGCCGGAAACCGAGCTCCGGGCGGGACTGCTCACGACCACGGAACATGATCGTGACCTTCACCTTGTCCCCGGCCTTCAGGAACCGCACCACGTGACCCTTCTTGGTCTCGTAGTCGTGCGGGTCGATCTTCGGGCGGAGCTTGATCTCCTTGATGATCGTGTGCGCCTGGTTCTTCCGCGCCTCACGCGCCTTCATCGCGGACTCGTACTTGAACTTGCCGTAGTCCATGAGCTTGGCGACGGGCGGGCGCGCGGTGGGCGCCACCTCGACCAGGTCGAGGTCCGACTCACGCGCGAGTTCAAGGGCCTTGGCGATGGGCACGATGCCCACCTGTTCGCCGTTCGGGCCGACGAGCCGGACCT
Source organism: Spirillospora sp. NPDC046719 (assembly GCF_040645715.1). Taxonomy (NCBI): domain Bacteria; kingdom Bacillati; phylum Actinomycetota; class Actinomycetes; order Streptosporangiales; family Thermomonosporaceae; genus Spirillospora; species Spirillospora sp. NPDC046719. Next base: position 602 of record NZ_JBEYYT010000806.1, read on the forward strand.
CGGGCACGCGAATGCGGTCGTTGATACGCGGTTCGGCGCTGATGGGACCTCCTTGGGGCCGTTCTCAAGTTCTGGGACCGGTCGTACCCCGAGGCTCTCACGCGAAAAGCCCCGCACGACTCACGTGCGGGGCCACCTTCGGTCGCCCTGGACGGTGGAACCGTCCGGGGACGACGGCGGGACGAGCGCGCAGCGCCCGTTCGCCGGACCGATACCCACCGGCCGCACGGCCGGTCAGGTGGGAGGTGGCCTCCGCTTGAGCGCCCGGCGCGCACGACCTCGTCGGTCGCGTGCACAGGGCCGGTCGGCCACCAACACTACCACCTGCGAGGCGCGTGCGCGCCCCGCGGGATCCGCGTCCACCGCGGGGTACGCCGCTCGTAGTAACCCGGCGGGCCGCCTCCGCATTCCCGGGGGCGGGACGCGCGCCGCAGGCGGACCGGTCGCCGATCCCCGTCCGGCCGCCTTTTCCCACGTGGAGGTGAGGGTCATCTGGCCGGGCGGGTCCCTCGCCCGGGACGCCCGCGTTGTTTACCGTGGTGCCAGGACGGCCCGGTGGGGCCGGTGCCAGAGAGGTATTCCCGTGATGCCCTCAGTCGAGACCGGTTCCCCCGGCCCCCGCACCGCCTCGCCGCCGGTCCGCCTGCAGTTCGCGCAGAAGGCGTTCATCACGGCCGGGGGGCGGCTGCTGATGGTGCGCAAGGCGGCGTCCGACCCGTTCCAGCCCGGCCGCTGGGAGGTGCCCGGCGGGCGGCTGGACGTCGGGGGCGACCTGGACCTCGACGACCACATCCGGCGGGAGGTGTGGGAGGAGGTCGGCCTGAAGATCGAGCCGGGGCCGCCGTTCCACCTGTGGCAGTGGTTCATGGAGGACCGGTCCCCGGGCGCGGCGGGCGGGAGGGTCCGGGTGGTCGCGGCGGCCCGCCGCTGCCGCCCGCTGACGCTCGACGTCGCGTTCGGCAACCAGGACGAGAGCGACCACCTGGACGGATGCGCCTGGGTGCCGCTGGACGAGGTGTGCTCCTACCCGCTGATCCCGAGCCTGCGCCCGGTGGTGCGGGCGTTCCTGCCGCTCGCCCGCTGACGGCCGGATGGACACGGGGATGGACGCGGGCGGCGCCGGCCGCTCCCCCATGCGCCCGCCCCGCCTGGACGGGACGGGCAGGCGCCGCTTCTCCCTGTTCGTCATCGGCGACGTGCGGATCGAGGTGCGGGCGGCGCTCGACGTCCGCTTCGGGGAGGTGACCGCCGACCGGCTCTGCTACGGGCCCGCGCGCGCTCTGGTCGCGGGGACGGCGGTGAACCTGGCCCGGTGCGCGGTGGCCCGCTTCCGCCGGGTGAGCGTGCTGGCGAAGGTCGGCGACGACGAGTTCACGCCGGTGATCCGGCGGGAGCTGCGCCGGATCGGCGCCCGGGACCGGCTGCGGGTCGAGCCGGGCGCGCCGAACGGGGTGACGGTGATGGTGCGCGACCGGCCGGCCGGCGGCGGGCCGGGGGTGCGGCTGCTGGTCGCCGAGCAGGACGCGCCGGGCCGCCGGGTGACCGAGTCGGAGGTCCGCTCGGCCGCGGGCGCGATCCGCCGGGGGGAGGTGCGGGTCCT
>NZ_JBEYYT010000807.1:0-2188 GCF_040645715.1 Spirillospora sp. NPDC046719
GGTGATTTTAGAAGATGGAGATCGTACTGTTTGGTATAAAAAAAGTCAATTGGAATCCTTGATGGATTCATTGGCTGAATAGGGGGAAGAAGTGACAGAAGTTAAAACTGATTACGGAGATTTGGAAAAACAACGCAAAGCATGGGAACGGTTAGAAAATAATCTAAAAAAGGTGATTGATCTTCCCTGGGAAAAATTTGGAAACATTGATGGCGCTAAGATTCCTCAAAGTCTTGATTTAGTCAATATCTTGCATCGTGATATTTATGAATATCCTTATCTGTCAGTAAAGTCTACAGGAGAAAATAAAAGAATCAAAAGACCTAGTTTGCATTTAAACAATGGTCAAAATACTGTATCTATTTTCTACGGTGGAGTTAATAAAAAAGCTGAAAAAACTGACGATGGAGAAGATAAAGAAGTAGTTACATTAAAATCAAGTAAAAGTATTCCTCGTTTTGTCAATGTGATTTTAGATTATCTATTTGGAAAGATTGCTTTGCATCATGGATATTTATATGATATTTCAACCTCACAATTCAAACGATTGTCAGAGATGGATATTGCTCATGAATATAAATTAGGCAAGCGTTCTGACTTCACAGCTAGTGAAGTTGTAGAAATTATATCTTTTATAGATGAACAGATAAAGCTAAAACCTCTTAAAGAAATAAAAGCATCGATTATTGCTTGTCATGACTTTCAAATGGATCTGCATCAAAAGAAAATTTTAAAAAATTGTTCTATCAAAGACAATGAATGTTACTTTAAAGTGTTTGATTGTCAGCTCTCTGATGTAATTGAAATGTCAATCTTGAACGCTAATTACTTAGGAATGGTGATAGATGATGTAGACAGCTTGCATAATGCGCAACTACAGCCAATCTATCAAATGCTGGTGGCATGTCGTGAGATTACTAAGACAAGGTTCTTTGTCAGTAAATCTGGGACACGTACTGGTAAAGGCTTGCGTCATAAAGTAATTTCATCCATTTTTGATACGAAACATGTCAACCTAGACGAACTCTCAAATAAGGCAACGGCCGCAATGGCTTGGGCTGGATTTGATGGAGGGGAAATGTTACTGGTGACTGAATCAGGAGAAATTGGAAAGAGTTTAGAACGTTATTTGAAAATACTGGCTACTGAAAGCACATATCGTGGTCGAGGTATTGGCCAAAACTATGCGGATATTAATCTGACTGGTGTACTGTCTATTGATTCAAATGAAAAAGTATTATTTTCTTCTGAAATGAATAGCAGGGCTGTGAACATTGCTTTTAAGAATCGTCCAAAAAGAGAGACTGATAGCGAACGTGAATCAATCTTTGCACCCTACTGGGAGGCTTTCACTGAACAGCGAGTATCTGAGACCAGTCGAGAAGCAACGGCGCTTGCAGGAGTGGCTGCTTTATATTCTTCATTTGTCTATTGGAGACAGAATAAATTTAAGTTCAATTTCAAGCAAGTGGAAATGGATAACTTCAGTAGTGATCACTTTGATTTTGACGATGTGCAAATTTATATTATCGAGGAACACATCAAAGGGAACAAGACAATAATCAAAACGGATGAGGTTCAGAAGCTATTGAAAGAAACCTATTACGGTGCTGGAAGTCCTAAACGAAGAAAAGAAGCTCTTGATATTATTGGATATTTTGAAACGGTTCGTACATTTCCAACTTTTGAAGGAAAAAGAAAATCTTTTCGTGTTATTGCAATTGGTAACCCTCAACGTACTGCAAAAGCAGTTGAAGCATTTCTTGAAACAATGTATGAACCACCATAAAAGTGTAATTTAGTTACAAATAGTTATGTTTTTTTGATACTCATAAACAGCTATATAAAAGGATAGTTACAGAAAATACGCAAAATACACTTTTAATATTGAGTAAAATAGTAATTTATTATAAAAGAGTTTGAGTTAATTATACCAATTATGGATACTAGATTTTAATATTCTATATTATATAAAGGAAAAATGTGTAATTAATGTATTTATCGTAACTATGGCTTTATAACAGGGTTTTGAGAGGTTTTAAAAGCGTAATTATTCATAACTATTTTCTTAAATAATATGTAACTATTGTGGTGATTTTAGAAACCAATAGTTAGCAAATGAAAAAAGCTATACCAATTTAGAAAAAGAGGTTTGATAATGAGCTTTAATTTTACAAAGACAGTAGTC
>NZ_JBEYYT010000808.1:0-2180 GCF_040645715.1 Spirillospora sp. NPDC046719
GTCCGGCCGGACGACCACGGCGTCGGCCGGCTCGTGCCCGGCGTGGCCGCCCCGCACGGCGCGGCGCACGCCGCGCCGAGGCCCGGCGCGGACGCCTCGTCCCGCCCTGACGCCGCGGCGCACGCGAAGAAGCACGGCGCCGCACGCACCCGCACCGCGGCGGCCCCGAAGAAGGCGGCCCACGCGACCGCAGGGGCGCCGTCCGGCGCGCACCGCTCCGGCGGCCACTGCCGGATGTGCGGGGAGGGGCAGCGCCTGCCCGGCGCGCCCGCGACGCCGTCCGGCCAGGACGGCAACCCGCGCAGCGGCGCGCCGTCCGGCGGGCACCCGTTCGGGCCGTTCGCCGACCTCGGCACCGCCCAGCGCCCGCAGGCGCCGCGCGCCCTCGACACCGGTGCCTTCGACCGCACCGCGCTGACCGACAAGGCGGCCCCGGGCCGTCCCTCGGTCGTCCCCGACTAGCACCCGCCTACGGGCACCGCGCGTTTCCGCGCGTCCTGTGCCGGAAGCCGCCCTTCCCCGCCCGCGGGACTCCCGCGCCGCGCGCCGGACGGCCGCTTCCCGGCCTCCCCCGCCACTCCACCGATCTTTCTCTCCGAACGGCACGGTCCTGGCCAGACCGCTGCCCGCTGCGCTCACCCGGACGGTGCACGCAGTGATCATCACCGATTCACCGATTCACCGAAAGAAGGAGCAACACCATGCGCATCTGGGCAAGGAACACCGGCCGCGCCGCTCTCGTCGCGGCGGGCTGCGTCGCGATGGGGACGTCCGGACTCGGCGTCCCCGCCTCGGCGGACAACCGCACCAGCGGGGACCTGTCCATCCTGGGCGGCAACCAGGTCGTCGCGCCGATCTCGATACCGATCGAGGTGAGCGGCAACGCCATCGGCGCCGTCGCCGGCATCGCCCAGGCCGGCTCGAAGGGCGGCGCGTCCGTCGAGCGGCGCGGCCACGACGGCGGCGACATGCAGACCTCGGGCAACCTGTCGATCGGCGGCGGCAACCAGATCTACGCCCCGATCTCCATCCCGGTGGACGTCTGCGGCAACGCCATCGGCGCCATCGTCGGCATCGCGCGGGCCGGGTGCAAGGGCGGCGCCACCGTCAAGAACGGCGGGCACAAGAGCCACAGCGGCTGGCGCGCCGGACGCGAGGCCACCGGGCCGGGCGACCGCCAGGCGCCGACCCGTCCGGGCGTCCGCCAGGCGCCCGCCGCGCCGGGCGACCGCCAGGCGCCCATCGGTCCGGGCGGCCGCCAGGTGCCCGCGATGCCGGGCGACCGCCAGGTGCCCGTCACCGGCGGTGCCGCCGGCGCCCCGACCGCCGACAACGGCCGCATGGGCGGCTGGGACGGCGGCTGGGGCGGCCACGGCCACGGGCACGGCATGAAGACGTCCGGCAACCTGTCCATCCTCGGCGGCAACCAGATCTACGCGCCGATCTCCGTGCCGGTGAACGTCTGCGGCAACGCGATCTCCCTCATCGCGGGGATCACCCAGGCCGGCTGCAAGGGCGGCGCCTCCGTCGAGCGCAAGGGCGACGACCGTCCGGACATGAAGACGTCCGGGAACCTGTCCATCCTCGGCGGCAACCAGATCTACGCGCCGATCTCCGTGCCCGTGAACGTCTGCGGCAACGCGATCGGCGCCGTCCTCGGCATCGCGCAGGCGGGCTGCAAGGGCGGCGCTTCCGTCACCAGCGGCGGCCACGAGCACCACCGGCCGCCGATCAAGCACTTCCCGAAGAAGCCGCACCACAAGAAGCCGCACCACAAGAAGCACTACAAGCCGTCCAAGCACCGCCCGGCGGCCGGGCACCACAAGCTGCCGTCCACCCTGCGGGGGACCAGCGAGCGGATCGCGATGGGCCCGAACTACCGCAGCGCCGAGGGCATGCCCGCCGTGCAGGACCTGCTGGGCAAGGTCACCCGGATCGCCAGGCCGGTCGCGAACGTGACGCCGGGGCAGGTCGGCACGCAGCTGCCGCAGGGCAACAACGCGCCGGTCAAGCTGGGCACCGCGCTCACCCACTGAGTCATGACCGGCCCGGATGACGATCCGCGCGGCCGGTTCAGCCGACGGTGAAGGGGACGGCAGACGTGCCGACCCCTTCCCCGCGTCCGGGCGGCGCGGCCCCCCACCGCCGGCCCCCCCCCCCCCCGCCCGTACACCCCTCGT
>NZ_JBEYYT010000809.1:0-2167 GCF_040645715.1 Spirillospora sp. NPDC046719
GGAGCGACGCCGCCGGCGCGACCGCGACCCTGACCGCGGCAGGCCCCGCCGACGGCCCGGACGGGGAGCCCGCGAGGCCCGGCGCGCGGGCCCGGATCGTGGCGGTGGCGGTGCCGCTGGCGTTCGCCGTGCTGCTCGCCGTCATGCTCCTCGGCCGGTTCACCTCCCTCGTCCCCGACATCGACGACGGGCAGGGCGCGCCGCTCGTCGGCGGGACGGCGGCGCTCGCGCTGGTCGCCGTCGCGGTCGTCGCGGACCGCCGGAACTGGCTACAGAGCTGCGCCGACCACTTCACCGACGGCATCGGGTTCGCGTTCCGGACCATGGGGGTCGTCATCCCGATCGCCGGGTTCGTCTACGTGGGCCTGTCGGACTACTCCGGCGAGATCCTCGGGATGCCGGACGGCGCGAAGGGCCCCGCGCTGCTGCTGGACGCGATCGGGCGCGTCCAGGACCACATCCCGCACGTGCCGGTGTTCGCCTCGTTCGCGATGCTGCTGGTCGGCATGGTGATCGGGCTGGACGGCAACGGCTGGCCGGGGCTGCCGTTCACCGGCTCGCTCGCCGGGGAGCTCGGGCACGCGGCGGGCGCCGACCCCGCCACGCTCGCCGCGATCGCGCAGAACGGCGCGAGCTGGACCGGCGGCGGGACGCTCGTCATCTGGTCGTCGCTGATCGTCGTCGCGGGCCTCACCGGCGTGCCGGTCATCGACCTGGCCAGACGGCTGTTCGTGCCGGTGGTGACGGGCCTGGTCGTGGCCACGGCGGTCGCGGCGGTGGCGCTGTGAGCGCGGCGCGGGACGCACCGTGGACCGACGCGGTGGAGACCGCGGAACTGGTCCGGACGGGCGCGCTCGCGGCGCGCGAGGCGGTCGCGGCGGCGCTGGACCGGATCGCCCGGCTGGACGGGGACCTCGGCGCGTTCGTCCACGTGGACGCGGACGGCGCGGCCGCCCGCGCCGCCGCGATCGACGCGATGGTGGCGCGCGGCGAGGACCCCGGGCCGCTCGCGGGCGTCCCGCTCGCGGTGAAGGAGCTGCACGCCGTCGCCGGATGGCCGTACGCGATGGGCAGCGTCCTGCACGCGGACCGCGTCGCGGACCGCACCTCGACGATCGTCGCGCGGGCGGTCGCGGCGGGAGCGGTCCCGGTGGGGCTCACCGCGTCGCCGGAGTTCGGGCGGGCGTCGTTCACCGCGTCCGTCCTGCACGGCGTCACCCGCAACCCGCACGCGCCGGAGCTGACGCCGGGCGGGTCCAGCGGCGGGTCGGCCGCGGCGGTCGCGTCCGGCATGGTGCCGCTCGGGACCGGCACGGACGGGGCGGGCTCGCTGCGCATCCCGGCCTCCTACTGCGGGCTCGTCGGGTTCAAGGGGACGTACGGGCGCGTCCCGCGCGGGCCCCGGCACCGCGGCACCGCCGAGAACGACCACTACGGCGTCCTCACCCGCACCGTCCGCGACACCGCCCGCTTCCTCGACTGCGTCTGCGGGGCGGACGAGTACGACCGCGCGTCGCTGCCCGCCCCGCCCGTCCCGTTCGAGACGGCGCTGGACCGCGAGGACCTGCGGGGGCTGCGGGTGGCGTGGTCGCCCGACCTCGGCTGCGCGCCGTGCGACCCGGAGGTCGCGGCGGTCGTCGAGGACGCGGCGAAGGCGTTCATCGCCGGCACCGGCGCGCGGGAGGTGCCCGCCGGGCTCCGGCTGGAGTCCTGCGGGGCCGCGTTCCGCACGCTGTCGGTCCCGGACGTCCACGCCGAGCTGCGGAACGCGCCGGACGACCGGCTCGGGTCCGTCCACCCGACCGTGCGCCGCTACGGCGACACGGCCCGCGCCCTGGACGCGGACGCCCTGGTGGACGCGCACGAGGCCCGCGCGCGGCTGGTCGAGACGCTCGCCGAGGCGTTCGGCCGGTTCGACCTGCTGCTGACCCCGGCGACGCAGGCCCCGGCGTTCCCGGCGGAGGGGCCGATGCCCACCGAGATCGCCGGGCGTCCCGTGGACCACTGGGGCGCGCTGGCCGTCACGTTCCCGTTCAACCTGTCGGGGCATCCGGCGGTGTCGGTGCCCGCCGGATGGGCGGGCGGCGCCCCGACCGGCCTGCAGATCGTCGGGCGGCGCCACGAGGACGCCCGCGTCCTCGCCGCCGCGGCGGCGTTCGAGCGCCTC
>NZ_JBEYYT010000810.1:0-2161 GCF_040645715.1 Spirillospora sp. NPDC046719
GCCGAGCGCAGCGGCCTGCGGATCGTCATGGGCTCCGGCTGGTACCTGGAGCAGTACCACCCCGCCCACCTCGCGGAGGCGGGGGAGGCGCGGATGGCGGCCGAGCTGGTCGCCGAGTTCGCCGGCGGCGCGGACGGCACCGGTATCCGGCCCGGCGTGATCGGCGAGATCGGGGTGTCGCCCGACTTCACCCCGGCCGAGCACGTCGCGCTGCGGGCCGCCGCCCGCGCGCAGCGGGAGACCGGCGTCCCCCTGTACGTCCATCTGCCGGGCTGGCAGCGCCGCGCCCACGAGGTGCTCGACATCGTCCTGGACGGGTACGGCGTGCCGCCGGGCGCGGTGGTGCTGTGCCACATGGACCCGTCCGGCGGCGATGTCGGCTACCAGCTGTCGGTCGCCGACCGGGGCGTGTGGCTCGAGTTCGACATGATCGGCATGCCGTTCCTGTATCCGGGCGAGGGGCAGTCGCCCGCCCCGGACGAGACCGCCCGCGCCGTCGCCGGACTGATCGCGCGCGGGCACGGCGGGCGGCTGCTGCTCAGCCACGACGTGTTCCTCAAGAGCATGCTCACCACCTACGGGGGCAACGGCTTCCAGTACGTGCCGCTGCTGTTCGCGCGGCGGCTGGCCGCGCTCGGCGTCGCCCCGGAGACCGTCGACGGCCTGCTGCGCGGCAACCCCGCCCGGCTGTTCGAGTCCGCGGCCTGACCGGCCGCCGGCGCTCCGTCCCCCCACGTTTTCCCATCCGAGAGAGAGGATCGATAGTGAGCCGCGTCCTGATCGCCGGCGAGAGCTGGGTCTCCCAGTCCACCCACATCAAGGGGGTGGACTCCTTCACCACCAGCTCCTACGTGACCGGTGTCGAGCCGCTGCGCCGGGCCCTGGAGAGCCGGGGCCACGAGGTCGAGCACATGCCCGCCCACCTGGTGCCGGCCGACTTCCCCGGGGACGCGGACGCGCTCGGGCGCTACGACGTGGTCGTGCTGTCCGACATCGGCGCGAACTCCATCCAGCTCGCCCCGCAGGTGTTCGAGCAGGCCGTGCCGGGCACGGACCGGCTCGGCGCGCTGCGCGCGTGGGTCGCGGACGGCGGCGGGCTGCTGATGGTCGGCGGGTACCTGTCGTTCACCGGCTTCGAGGGCAAGGCCGCCTTCCGCAACACGGCGCTGCACGAGGCGCTGCCGGTCGAGCTGCTCCCCGAGGACGACCGCGTCGAGCTGCCCGGGGGCGCGAACGCCGAGGTCACCGCCGCCGGCCACGCCGCGCTCGGCGGGGTGGAGGGCGAGTGGCCCGCGCTGCTCGGCTACAACCGGGTCCGCGCCCGGCAGGGCACCGACGTCCTCGCCACGCTGAACGGCGATCCGCTGGTGGCCGTCGCCGGGTACGGGAAGGGGCGGTCCGGGGTGTTCACCTCCGACTGCTCCCCGCACTGGGCGCCCAAGCCGTTCTGCGAGGAATGGGACGGGTACGCCCGCGTGTTCGGCGGCCTTGTCGAGTGGCTGGCGCAGTGACCCGCTCCCGGCGGCTGCTCGACGCCTGCTCCGCGACCATGGAGCGGGCGCTCGCCATGCGCTTCGTCCGGGAGGTCGAGACGGGGGCCATCGGCGACCAGGAGTACGCCGACTACCTGGAGATCGAGGCGTCGTTCGTGGCGACGGCCGCCCGGCTGCACGGCCTCGCCGTGTGGGACGCGCCCGACTGGACGGCGATGGAGCGCAACGCGCGCGCCGTCCACGCGCTGACCACCGAGCAGGCGGACTACTTCCGCGCCGCCCGCGCGGCCTGGCCCGTGGAGGCGCGGCCGGACGCCGCCGCGCGCGCCCGGATCCTGTCCGACTTCGCCCTGGCCGCGGCCCGCGAGGGCGGCTACGGGGCGGTGACGACGGTGCTCTTCGCCGCCGAGAGCCTCTACCTCGCCTGGTGCACCCGCGCCCACGCGGGGGGCGGCGCGCCGTCCGGCCCGATCGCCGACTGGGTCGCGTTGCACGCGACCGCGGCGTTCCGCGAGGGCGTGGACGCGCTGGCCCGCCAGGTCGACGCCCTGCCCGAGAGCGTGGCGGACGACCTGCTGGTCCGCTGGTTCGGCGGGATGCTGGAGGCGGAGATCGCCTTCCACGACGCCGTGTACGCCTGACGGCGGCCCGAAGGCCCCCGGCGCGCT
>NZ_JBEYYT010000811.1:0-2160 GCF_040645715.1 Spirillospora sp. NPDC046719
CCCCGCACCACACCAGTCCCTACTCTAGTCAAAGGTCAATATCTCTGGACTAAAACAGTATGGACATACACGGATAATACCAGTGAAACAGGTTATTCAGTATCTTATATTGCACAAGATGGGAATAATGGACATGACGGAATTGCTGGTAAAGATGGTACTGGTATCAAAACTACGACCATTACATATGCAGGCTCTACAAGTGGCACAACAGCACCAACTAGCGGTTGGGTTACAACAGTTCCGACAGTTGCAGCAGGTAGTTATCTGTGGACTAAGACTGTTTGGGCTTACACGGACAATACCAGTGAAACAGGGTATTCAGTAGCTAAAATGGGAAATACTGGAGCAACAGGTCCACAAGGACCTCAGGGGAATACTGGACCACAGGGCCCTGCTGGAAGTAACGGTGACCCCGGTAAAATTGTTTCTGATACTGAGCCAAGCACTCGATTCAAAGGCTTAACTTGGAAATATTCAGGCACCTCTGACCTTACCGCAAGTGATGGAACAGTTATCAAGCCTAATACGGAGTACTATTACAATGGCACTCACTGGATGATTAATTATTTAAGTGCGAACAATCTTGAAGCTAATTCAATTAAAGCTGATAAAATTGACGCAAAAAATTTAACAATTACTGATGGTGAATTCGTAAGTACAACAACTAATGGCCCAGTTACAACCTCTACAGAAATCAAAGATAATCATATTGCAATTTCAAAGACGGATGGAACTGTAAACACAAAAAATGATTTGGCAGTTGACACCGAACAGGGCTTTGCAATGAAGTTCACGAACAATACTACTGGATTAACTAGAGAAGCTTCAGTTAACTTTCAAGGAGTTTCCACTAGTGATTCAAATGGAAACTATGCTCAACTTACGCCTCAAGGCACGAAGTTATCAACTGACGTTCCTTGGACTGATATCACTCGAGCGAGTGGAGTAGGAACATCCGGAACCTTACGTGCAAGAATAAATAACGGTGTTTTTTATGCACAGTCGAAAGACGTCACAATCCCTTCAATAGCACCCAATAGTCTTATAACAATTGGTACTATGTCCAGTAAATTTAGTGGTGTTTCTGGATTTGATACGTTAGGGTTACTATATTCGCCAGGTCAACTTAGCGTTGCTAGTGTTACAGTCGGTAATGATGGGAAAATAAACATTGGTAATCCCAATCCAACGACCATGAGTGGCAAGGTAATTCAGTTTTCAATAAATATTCCATTAGGATAAAGAATAGAAAGTAGGGGTTATGGAGGAGCAAGCATGGCGAGAAGTACTCGAACGATTAGCTCGAATTGAAACAAAGTTGGATAACTATGAAACAGTTAGAGATAAAGCAGAACGAGCGCTTTTAATAGCCCAATCAAATGCAAAACTTATAGAAAAAATGGAAGCCAATAATAAGTGGGCTTGGGGCTTTATGCTTACTCTTGCCGTAACTGTTATTGGATATATAATCACTAAAATAATTTAAAGGAGAAAGAACATGAAAACAATCGACAAAGGAACACTCACACGTACAATCTTACTTTGGTTGGCAATTTTAAACCAAATTCTAACAGCATTAAACATTAACCCATTGCCACTTGACGATAATACTGTTAGCACTGTAATTACAACAGTTTTTGCACTTTGGGCTTGGTGGAAGAATAACGACTTCACTCATGCAGCTAAAAAAGGAACTGAACTTACTAAAAGTTTGAAAAATGGTGATAGCGTTCAAGTGGTTAAAGCTTCTGACGCTGACCATGAATTCACAGAAGGAGGCGAATAATGTCAAGTATTGAAAATATGATTGCTTGGATGCAAGCACGAAAGGGTAAGGTAACTTACTCAATGACCTTGCGAATGGGTCCTAGAAGTTATGACTGCAGCTCGTCAGTATTCTTTGCAATGATTGCTGGCGGATTTCTGTCAGCAGGTTCAATGGGAAATACTGAAACTTTATTTGGAATGTCTGGCACAAAACTCAAAGAAATCAGTCGTGGAGAAGTGCAACGTGGTGATATTTTTATTTCAGGCACTCCTGGTGGTTCGGCGGGATCTGACGGACACACAGGTATTTTCCTAAGCAACGGCTCATTCATTCACTGTTCTTACACTCACAATGGAATTGCGGTTGATACGAACGACGCTTATATGAAT
>NZ_JBEYYT010000812.1:0-2152 GCF_040645715.1 Spirillospora sp. NPDC046719
TCGACCGCGGCGGGGAACGGGTGCTCGGGCGCCAGCCGGTAGTCGACCGAGACCACGATCGTCCCGGCACCGGACGCGAGGATCCGGCAGAACCGGTCGTGGCTGTCGAGGCCGCAGAGGGTGAACCCGCCGCCGTGGAAGAACACCGTGACGGGGTGCGGTGCGGCGCCGTCCGGCCAGTAGATCCGGACGGGCACGTCGCCCTGGTCCGGGTGCAGGGTCCGGTCCTCGGTCCGGGCGACGGGGATCGGTTCGAGGTCGGGACCGGGCGCGGCGGCCAGCAGCCGCCGCGCCTGCGCCGCGTCGGTGACCTCGGCGCCGATCGGGGGGAAGCCCGCCGTCATCGCGGCGGCGATCTTCTGCGCGCGGGGGTCGAGCGGCATGGTCAGCCGGCCGCCTGCGCCATCATCACGACCTCGCCGGCGGTCCAGCCGCCGTCCACGGCCAGCTCGGCGCCGGTCACGTAGGCCGCCGCGTCCGAGATCAGGAACGACACCGCCTCGCCGATCTCCTCGGGCACGCCGACCCGGCCGAGCGCGGCGAGCGGGAAGCCGCCCTCGCCCAGGGTGGAGTGCTCGGCGGTCATCGGCGTGTAGGTCATGCCGGGGTGCACCGAGTTGACCCGGATCCGGTGCCGGCCGAGCTCCGTCGCCGCGATCTTGGTGAGGCCGCGGACGCCCCACTTGGACGCGCCGTACCCGGAGGTCAGCGGCAGTGCGGTCAGCCCGGCCGCGGAGGAGATGTTGACGATGGAGCCGCCGCCCGCCGCCCGCATCGGCTCGATCACCGCCTGCATGCCGAGGAACACCCCGAACAGGTTGATCCTCAGCACCTTCTCGAAGTACTCGGGGGACTCGTTCTCGATCAGCGAGTTGGACGCGATGCCGGCGTTGTTGACCAGCCCGTCGATCCGGCCGTAGGCGCCGAGCGCCGCCTCTGTGACGGCCCGCCAGCCGTCCCGCTCGGTGACGTCGTGCCGCACGAACAGGCCGCCGACCTCGGCCGCGGTCGCGGCGCCCGGCTCCTCCAGCAGGTCCGTGACGACGATCCGCGCGCCGTCCCGGGCCATCCGCGCGGCGGCCGCGGCGCCCAGGCCCCGGGCCCCGCCCGTCACGATCACTACCTTGTCCCGCAGTCCGGACATGTCCCTCTCCTCGCTCTGACGTGCGCTTTCTCTGCAGCGTATTCCAAATTGGAACATCTAGCGTCGGGGTGTGACGCGTCAGACCCCGGCGGGTGGCTAGGCTGGTCGCCATGGCGCGCCCCTCCGAACCGCCCGGCGAACGGCTGCCCGCGACCGCGTGGGCCGTGCTCGGTGTGCTGTCCTTCGGTGAGGCTCTGACCGGCTACGAGATCCGCCAGTGGGCCGAGCACATCCTGCGGTTCTTCTACTGGAGCCCCGCGATGAGCCAGATCTACACCGAGCTCAAGCGGCTGGAGCGCGTCGGGTACGCCGAGTCGCGGCTCGGCACCGCCGCCGACGGCCGGTCCCGGCGCGTCTACACCATCACCCCCGCCGGCCGCGACGCGCTCAGCGGCTGGGTCGAGCGGGCCCCGGTCGAGCCGCCCGTCCTCAAGCACGGGACGGCCCTGCGCGTGTGGCTCGGCCACCTGGCCACGCCCGAGCGGCTCCGCCAGATCGTGACCGAGCACCGCGACGACGCCCAGCGGCTGCTGGAGGAGGCGGAGTACTCCCGCTCGTACGCCGCGTCCGTGTCCGGCTGGGCCTATCCCGAACTGGTGGCGCGCTGGGCGACCCGCTACTACGCGGCCGAGCGCGACCTGGCCGACCAGATGCTCGCCGACCTGGACGAGCTGCTCGCCTCCGGGCGGGCCGTCCCGCCCGCGGGCACGCCCACCCAGGCCCCCGGCTGATCACGCCCGCTCCCGCAGGTCCCGCTTGACGACCTTCCCGCTCGCGTTGCGCGGCAGCTCGTCGACGACGTGGAAGTACCGGGGCACCTTGAAGTTGGCGAGCCGCTCGCGCAGCCAGCGGGTCAGCTCCTCGCCGCCGACGGCCCCGCCCGCGCCGTCCCGCAGGACCAGGTACGCGGCGCCGACCTCGCCGAGCCGCTCGTCCGGCACCCCGACGACCGCCGCGTCCGCGACCGCCGGATGCCGGACGAGCACGCCCACGATCTCCGCCGGGTAG
>NZ_JBEYYT010000813.1:0-2132 GCF_040645715.1 Spirillospora sp. NPDC046719
GCTCCGCCTGCCCCGCCCCCGGGTCGCGCCACCCCACCACCCCCTTCCGTCAGGGACGAATCGCCCTTGTGTGAGGCGCGAAGAGCGGCAACAGGCCACGAGACCCGGGCCGCCTTTCCCGCTCGAAAAATACCGAGAAGAATGTGGCCCGAACGCCCTCGAATGGCATCGAATGTCGGTCACACAGGGTACTATTTACGTATGCAATCAGTGACGGTCGAGCTTGAGGCTGCGTCCACCATGGAACTGGTGAACGCGCTCTCAACCATCGCCACTGAACTCGCATCGCGAGAAGCCCCTGAATCAGCGGCCGCGTGCCTGGAACTACCGAGACTCTTGTGGCCGCGTCCGATATACAGGAAAGCGCGCTCGCCGGATTCATCGGCCGAGTCGACGCCAGCGGAGAGCAGGCCCGGTGGGGATATCCCTCCACCCAAGCGTGGCTGCGATCTCGACTCGGCATGCGGGACAGCCGCGCCAAGGAACGCCTCACCCTCGCCCGGCAGAGCCACCGCCTACCGGAGGTCTGCGCACAGCTGGCGGCCGGGGAGCTGTCCTACGGCTACGCGGCCACCGTCGCCGACTCGGTCGCCCGCCTGGACGACACCGACTGCGCCGAAGCTGAGACGACCCTCCTCGGTTTCGTCGACCAGGGCTTCTCGGCCGGGAAGGTCGCCGCGTTCGGCCGCCGCATCCGCGACCTCATCGCCGAACGCGACGACACCGAAGACGCACCGGATGAGGACACCAAACGCGGCTATGACAAGTCGTGGATTACCACCACCCGATCCCTGGACGGTGGCCGGTACGTCAAGGGGTGGCTGAACCCCGAGGACGCCGCGATCTGGGACGGCACGCTCGCTCCGCTGGCCAAGCCGGCCGGACCAGACGACCGACGCGACCTCCCCGAACGCACCGCAGCGGCACTGTCGAGCGTCCTGTCGGGTGGGCACAAGGCGTCCAAGGTCACCGTCATCTGCGACCTGGACACCCTCACCGGAGGCAACGCACCCGCCCGCCTCACCGACGGGTCACCGATCCCCGCTGCCCAGGCGCGCCGCATCGCTCTCTCGGCCGGAGTCTCACCCCTCCTGCTGGGCCGTGGAAACACCCCGCTCTACCTGGGCTACCGGGAACGATTCGCTTCCGCAGCGCAGCGACAGGTGCTGGAAACGCTCTACCCCTCGTGCGCGGTGCGAGGCTGCGAAGTGCCTGGGACGCTGTGCGAGGTCGACCACGTGCACGGATGGGCGCTCGGACGATCGCCCACCGACATCGACCAACTCGCCCTCACCTGTGGATGGCACAACCGCTTCAAACACACCAACCCCGACCAGATCCAGATCACCAAGGGTCGGGACGGGCGATACGTCTACCGACTACTCCCACCAGCCGACGCCAGAGGATCAGCAACCGGGACCGGGCCACCAGGCAACATCGGCCCACCTGACAACCCCGCGCTCGACTGGGCCGCATAACCACCCACCACCGCAACACTGCACACGGCCACGCCCTGTGCCGGTCCGCCTGCATCCACACCGATGACGGGCGGCTCCGGCATGCCCACACGTCAGGCGACCGCCTCACACCAGTTGCGGTTGCCCCTCCAGACAGCCCTTTGCGGAGACCGCCACCAGTCGCCCGGCCACTACGCACCGCCCAGCAGCACCGACCAACACCACTCCAGACCGAACCGCATAGCCGCCCCGCTCCCGCATAACACCCATCCACCTCGGCCCAGGCCCTGCGCTGGTCCACTCGCAGCCACCCTCCCGACGGGCGAGCCAACCTGCCCCCATGACAGCGCGATGCCGACACGACAGCGCGATACACCAATGCAATAGCCGAGGCCGCCTGCTGAATGCAGCACGCCAACATCCCACGGCCCCGGTCGCCAGAGCACCCGGTAACCCACATCGGGGGCGGCTCGTTTCCGATCGGGTGTTGTGGTGTTGCCCTTGGGGTCTCTTCGTCCCTTACGGAGGGGGTGGTGGGGTGGCGCGACCCGGGGGCGGGGCAGGCGGAGCCTGCCCCCATCACCTGCCTAGGGGCCGCAGAGGCTCCAAAGTCAAGGGTGGACGAAGTCCATCGCGAAGCGACGCCGAAGGCGCCCTTGACTTTGGAGGGGCGGC
>NZ_JBEYYT010000814.1:0-2127 GCF_040645715.1 Spirillospora sp. NPDC046719
CCTGGCCCGCGGCGTGCACCCGGCGATCCTCACCGACGCGGGGTTGGACGCCGCGATGCGGCTCGTCGCCGGCCGGGCGCCGGTGCCCGTCCGGCTCGACCTGCCCGGCCGCCGGTACCCGCCGGAGATCGAGTCGACGCTGTACTTCGCCCTCTGCGAGGCGCTGGCGAACGCGGCCAAGCACGCGGGCGCCGACGAGATCCGGCTGAGCGTGCGCGACGAGGCGGGACGCCTCGTCGCCGAGGTCCGCGACGACGGGGCGGGCGGCGCGGGCGCCGTCCCCGGCGGCGGGCTCGCGGGCCTCACCGACCGGGTCCGCGCGCTGCGCGGGCATGTCGACGTCGAGAGTCCCCCCGGCCGGGGCACCACCGTCCGGATCACCCTGCCGACGCCCCGATGACCGACCGGGGGCACCGGCGGGTCCGGCTGCTCTGACCTCGCCGCGGACCTGACGTGGGAGGCCGTGCTTCTGGAACACTGGAACGCGCCGCCGCGCCACCCGGATCACCGGGCGGCGGCGGGCGAGGACGGCGCGGACAGGGAGACATGGGCGAGCGGGTACGGGTGCGCAAGGACCGTGACGAGCGGCGCGAGCAGATCCTGGTGTGCGCGCGGGAGCTGTTCAGCGAACGGCCGTACGAGGAGGTCTCGAACACCGAGATCGCGGCGGTGGCGGGCGTCAGCCGGGGCCTCCTGAACCACTACTTCGGCACCAAGCGGGAGCTGTACCTGGCGGTCGTGGAGCGGATGCTGCACATCCCGCCGGTCCCGGTGCCCGCCTACGAGCCGGGGGCGAGCGTCCGCGAGCGGGTCACCGAGAGCATCACCGGCTGGCTGGAGCTGCTGGAGCGCAACGCCGGCACCTGGCTCGTCGCGCTGGACATGGCGGCGGGGACCGCGGGCGACGACGACCTCGCCCGGCTGGTGGACGCGGCGCGGGAGGGCGCGGTCGACCACATCACCGAGGTGGTCGGGCTGTCCCGGCTCGCCGCCGAGCATCCGGAGGTGCGCTCGGCGCTGCGCGGTTTCAGCGGGATGGCGGAGGCCGCGACCCGCGAGTGGCTGCGGCACGGCCGGCTCACCCGGGCGCAGGTGCACCTGCTGCTGGAGGAGACGATCATGCATCTGATCGAGGAGACCGTGCCGAGGATGACGGCCCAGGGCTGAGCGGCGCAGGGTTGAGCGGCCCAGGGTCGAGCCGCCCAGGGGTGAGCGCAGGGGCGCGGCGGCGGTCAGACCTCGATGCACTCCATCGACGCGTCGGCGATGCGGCGGGCCGGCCCCTCCCAGCGGCGGCGCAGCTCCCGCAGCACGCACTGGCCGCGGACGGCGGGCCAGCCGTCCGGCAGGTGCTCCACCGGCAGCCGCGGGTCGGCGCGGACGAGCTCCAGCCACTCGGTCGACATCCACAGGTAGCGGGCCAGGTCGTCGGGCGCGCCCGGCAGCGGCTCGGGGCGGTCCCAGCGGCGGAGGAAGGCGCGGTGGCCGGCGGCCAGGGGGCCGAGGTCGAACGCCTCGCGGAGCATCGCCGGGACGTCGGTCGGCGCCTGCGCGGGGCCGGCGAACACCTTGAGGCGCCCGTCCAGGCCGAGCCCGTCGACGAGCGCGGGGACGTCGACCGCCGACGGCGCGATCCACGTGCCGTTGCCGAGCGACCCGAACCCCGCCCAGGCCAGCCGGGCGCGCAGGTCGTGCCGGACGCGCCGCCAGGACTCCGGCAGCGAGAACGCCAGCACGGTCCAGGTCCCGTCCCAGTCGGTGTTCAGCACGCCGCGCCGCCACACCCGGTCCTCGCCGTCGAGCAGGATCGCCTCCGAGCGCGGGGTGAGGCCGAAGTGCATCCGGCGGCCCGCGCGGTGCCGCGCCAGCAGCCCGCGGTCGACCATGCGGGCCAGCGTCGAGCGGACCGCGTGCTCGCCGACGCCGAGCCGGCCGAACGCGTCGATGAAGCTGCCGGAGAACACCGCGACGCGGCGGCCGAGCACGTAGTTCCCGAGGTAGGTCAGCATCAGCGACCGGGGCCGGAGCCGCGGCGGCGCGTCGGCGCCGTCCAGGGCCTCACCGCCGTCCAGGGCCTCACCGCCGTCCAGGGCCTCGCCGCCGCCCGGCGCGTCCGCCGCCGGGCGG
>NZ_JBEYYT010000815.1:0-2112 GCF_040645715.1 Spirillospora sp. NPDC046719
CCTCTCGCCCTCCGCAACCCCACCCTACCCCGCTCGCGGTCCCGCGCCCGCGGGGCGGGCCCCCCCGCGGGGGGCGGGCGCGGCCCCGCGGCCGGGGCGGGGATCGCCGTGATCGGCCGCGCTTCCTCCAGGTCAGCCGCTCGGCGCGGCGGACGGGGCGGGTTCAGGCGTTCCAGATGCCGGTGGCGGCGGTCTCGCGGGCGTAGTCGGCGAAGTCGCGGGCCTCGCGGCCGAGGGCGCGGCGGACGCCGTCGGCGGGTTCGGCGTTGCGGCCGTCCAGCACGGTGGTGAACAGGTACGTCAGCAGGCCGGCGACCTCGCCGGGGAGGCCGTGCTCCTTGAGCGCCGCCGCGTAGTCGTCCGCGCCGACCCGGACGTAGGCGATCTCGCGTCCGGCGGCGCGGCCGATCTCGGCGACCGCGTCGGCGAAGGTGAGCGCGCGCGGCCCGGTGACCTCGTAGACCTCGCCGGCGTGCCCGGCGCGGGTGAGGGCGGCGACGGCCACGTCCGCGATGTCGTCGGCGTCGGCGAACGGCTCGGGCACGTCGCCGGCCGGCAGGACGACCTCACCGGCCCGGACCGGGTCGAGCAAGTAGTCCTCGCTGAAGTTCTGCGCGAACCACGCGGCCCGCACGATCGTCCATTCCAGGCCGCAGTCGCGGACGACGCGCTCGCACGCCCGAGCCTCCTCCTCGCCGCGCCCGGACAGCAGCACGACCCGGCGCACCCCGGCGGCCGCCGCCGCGGCGGTGAAGGCGCCGATCGCCTCGGGCGCGCCGGGCGCGGCGAGGTCCGGGTAGTAGGACAGGTAGACCGACTCGACGTCCCGCAGGACCGGCGCCCAGGTCGTCCCATCCGTCCAGTCGAAGCCGGGGACCGCCGACCGCGAGCCCATCCGGACCGGGACGTCCAGGGACTCCAGCCGCTCGACGACCCGCCGCCCGGTCTTCCCGGTCCCGCCGAGCACGAGGACGAGCCCGGTCTCCAGAGCGTTCCCGTCGGTGTTCTCGCTGATGTTCCCGCTGGTGTTCGTCATGTCCTGGAGTCAACCGCCGGGCGTGCCCGTCCGACATCGTTGAGAAGCTCGTCTCCATGCGCGAGCGTCCACAGCCCTTACGCTGAGCGGCATGGACGCCCTGACCGACCTTCTCGACGGCCCCCGCGCGCACGGAGCGTTCATGATCCGCTCGACGCTGAACCCGCCGTGGTCGATGCGGATCCAGGACGAGGCCCCGCTGACGCTGGTGGCCATGGTCCGCGACGAGGCCTGGGTGCTCCCGGACGAGGGCGCGCCCGTGCACGTCCGTCCCGGCGACCTGGTCATCTGCCGCGGTCCGGACCCGTACGTCGTCGCGGACGACCCGTCCACCGAACCGCAGATCGTCATCCACCCGGGCCAGCGCTGCACCACCCCGGACGGGACGAGCCTGTCGGAGGCGATGGACCTCGGCGTACGCGCCTGGGGCACCGACCCGGACGGCAGGGCGGTGATGCTCGTCGGCACCTACGAGACGCGCGGCGCGGTCACGCAGCGGCTGCTGGCCGCGCTGCCGCCGCTGGCGGTCGTGCGCGGCGACACCTGGCGGTCGCCGCTGGTGGGGCTGCTCGACGAGGAGATCGTCAAGGACGAGCCCGGCCAGGAGGTCGTGCTCGACCGGCTGCTGGACCTGCTGCTGATCCAGACGCTGCGCGCGTGGTTCTCGCGGCCGGAGGCCGAGCAGCCCGGCTGGTACCGGGCGCACGGCGACCCGGTCGTGGGGCCCGCGCTGCGGCTGCTGCACGACGACCTCGCGCACCCGTGGACGGTCGCGGACCTGGCCGCGAAGGTCGGCGCGTCGCGGGCGGCGCTCGCGCAGCGCTTCGGCAGGCTGGTCGGCGAGCCGCCGATGGCGTACCTCACCGGCGTCCGGCTGGCGCAGGCCGCCGACCTGCTGCGCGAGAGCGACGCCACCCTCGACGCCGTGGCGCGCCGGGTCGGCTACGGGACCGCGTTCGCGCTCAGCACCGCGTTCAAGCGGGAGCACGGGATGAGCCCGCAGGAGTACCGCTCGGGCGCGGCGACCGCCTGACGCCCTCCCGCCGCGGGCCGCCTCGGCGGGTGGCGGCTTGTAC
>NZ_JBEYYT010000816.1:0-2097 GCF_040645715.1 Spirillospora sp. NPDC046719
GCCGCCCCTCCAAAGTCAAGGGCGCCTTCGGCGTCGCTTCGCGATGGACTTCGTCCACCCTTGACTTTGGAGCCTCTGCGGCCCCTAGGCAGGTGTTGGGGGCAGGCTCCGCCTGCCCCGCCCCCGGGTCGCGCCACCCCACCACCCCCCTCCGTACCGTCACGCCGGACCAAGCCGTAGTGACGTGGGGCGGTTGGCTTCATCGGGCAAGAGATCGCGACGGGATGTCGAGGCGGCCATGACGGCTCCGACTACATAGGAAAGCGTCCCCGACAGCCTTCGAAGGAGCTTCTGATGTCCCGTGACAGCAGCAAATCGGCCCGTGTCGTCACCGTTGCCGCCGGTGTCGAGACCACCGACCAGGCCACGCCCGTCCGCGACTGCCGCCACGAAGCGCTCGAGGTTCTCATCGGCAAGTGGATCAACGAAGGCCGCACGGTCGCCACTGCGGACGCCCCGTCGGTTCCGATCCTCACCAGCGATGTGTACGAGTGGGCTCCCGGCGGGTTCTTCATCGTGCACTCGGCCTACGGAAAGATCGGCGACACATCCGTGGGAGGCGTCGAGATCATCGGCGTTGACGGCGCGGCCTACAGCTCCACGTTCTACGACAGCTTCGGCAACGTCCACGTCTCCCGGCTCGAGATCGAGGGTGACGTCCTCAGGTGGACCGGTGATCGAACGCGATGCACTGCAACGATGACCGACGGCGGACTCACCCAGGTCGCCCGTCACGAGTCCAGCGCCGACGGAGTGACCTGGACGGCATCGATGAACGTGACCCTGCGCAAGGTCGCCTGACCTATCCCGCACCAGCGGCACCGGGGGAGGGGAGCGGCCATGGCCAGGCCATGGCCATGGCGGCGACAGCCGCGACGGCTCGCCAGCCGCCGTCGTGGCTGTTATGCCGCCCAGTCGAGGGCGGGGGTATCGGGTGGTGGGCGGCCTATGCTGCCCGGTGGCCCGGCCCCGGTCACGCATCCTCTGGCGTCGGGTGGCGGGAGCAGCCGGTAGACGTATCGCCCGTCCTGATCTTTGGTGATTTGGATCTGGTCGGGGCGACTGTGCTTGAAGCGGTTGTGCCATCCGCAGGTGAGGGCGAGCTGGTCGATGTCGGTGGGCGATCGCCCGAGTGCCCATCCGTGAACATGGTCGACTTCGCACAGCGTCCCGGGCACTTCGCAGCCCCTCACCGCGCAGGAGGAGTACAGCGTCTCCAGGACTTGGCGTTGTGCTGCGGAGGCGAATCGTTCGCGGTAGCCGAGGTAGAGCGGGGTGTTTCCGCGTCCGAGGAGGAGGGGTGAGACTCCGGCGGAGAGGGCGATGCGGCGGGCTTGGGCGGCGGGGATGGGGGTGCCGTCGGTGAGGCGGGCCGGGGCGTTGCCTCCGGTCAGCGTCTCCAGGTCGCAGATCACGGTGACCTTGGACGCCTTGTGCCCACCCGACAGGACGCTCGACAGTGCCGCCGCAGTGCGTTCGGGGAGGTCGCGTCGGTCGTCGGGTCCGGTCGGCTTGGCGAGCGGGGCGAGGGTGCCGTCCCAGATGGCGGCGTCTTCGGGGTTCAGCCAGCCTTTGACGTAGCGGCCGCCGTCCAGCGAACGCGTGGTCGTGATCCACGACTTGTCGTAGCCGTGCTTGGTGTCCTCATCCGGTGCTTCTTCGGTGTCGTCGCGTTCGGCGATGAGGTCGCGAATGCGGCGCCCGAACGCGGCTACCTTCCCGGCGGAGAAGCCCTGCTCGACGAAGCCCAGCAGGGTCGCCTCGGCCTCCGCGCAGTCGCTGTCGTCCAGGCGTGAAACCGAGTCGGCGACGGTGGCCGCGTAGCCGTAAGACAGATCCCCGGCGGCGAGGCGTTCGGCCACCTGCGGGAGACGATGACGCTGCCTGGCGAGGGTGAGGCGCTCCTTGGCGCGGCTGTCGCGCATGCCCAAACTCGACCGCAGCCACGCTTGGGTGGAGGGATATCCCCACCGGGCCTGCTCGGCTGTGGCGTCGACTCGGCCGATGAATCCGGCGAGCGCGCTTTCCTGCATATCGCACGCGGCCACGAGGGTTTCGGTGAGTTCCAAGGACGCGGCCGCCGATTCGGGGGCTTCT
>NZ_JBEYYT010000817.1:0-2069 GCF_040645715.1 Spirillospora sp. NPDC046719
GCGGGAATAACCTTTAGTGACTTTTTTATGTTTCTCATCGTCCCAATAAAACAACCGTCTAAACAATTCCATTTCATTGGCTCGATGTAAATCGACAGCTCTATTAAAGCCTGCGCTATTTGGTCTTTGCACGGTCTTTTTCCATTGGTCTTTGACATAATCAGGTAGTTTATTCTCAAACTCTCGCTTAGTAAAGGGCTTCACTCCCTCATCTTCACACCATGCACGATATAAGGCGCTTATAAAGGCGGTCGGTAGAAAATCACTGACGAACTCCTCAAACATATCATTTACAAAAGCCAATACATTGTCATTGCTGATTTTAAAGTCATCTAACAGCCCTTGTGTGGCTTTCGGTTCGTCAAACTTCTCAAAGTTAAGCGATAAAGCGATTTTAAGGACATACTCTAAAACGTCTTTGCGTTTAATATAATCATCCTTTATTTTCCAATCGTCATTATCTGCGGTAAAAGACTTTTCAAAAGGCACGATAAGCAAACGTCTGTATGTTCCATTTGACTTATTTCTAAACTTTGGTAAAAAGTTAGTGGACTGAATGACTAATTTATTAAAGACGGCTAGTGTCGGTTGTTTTCCTTTCGCTTCAATCGGTACTGGGTCGCCAGTAACCACAGAAAAGTAATTCCCTGCATTGTCTAAGTAGCTGACTTGGCTGTCATCTCCAATAATGCAAGTCTTCCCAACGACTTGGGAAAGAGAAAAACGTTCAGAAAACTGTTCAGCTTTGACACTTGCCACGTTCTCACGTCCGATTAAGTTCATGATGAGGCTCTGAAAAGTCCCTTTGCCGTCGTTCCCCTTACCGACTAGCCAAACGCCTTTGCGATAGGAGTAGTTGCCGTTGGTACTTGCGGAAATAATCTGCCATAAAAGGCTAACGAGTTCTTTATCTCCACTCATTAAATCATTGAGCCAGTCGTCTACGTTCCAACCGTTGATATTGGGTACTTTTGCCTTGTCATTGTACTTGGTCGCAATGGTTGACGTAAAGACGTATTTAGGACTGAATGGCTCTAAATTTTGCGTTTTCTTATTGAAAATGCCGTTCGCTACTGGGATTAAATGAGCTTCTGCGGTTTGTTGTTTAACCTCTGATAAGGTTTCAAGTTTAAAGAGAACCTCTTTTGACCGTGCTTGACTATAAGACGGCTCTAGCCAATAAATGAGCCGATGAAAGAAGTTCTCATTCGTTTCATATATTCCTAGTTCAGGGTTATAAACGCCTAACAGTCCGCTTTGGTGGTCTAGTTTGATGACTTTGAGCGTCTTATAGATTATTCTTGCTGTCTCTAAAGGAGTTAATGATTTCGGTGGCTTGCCGTCCTCTTTAGGTGTGCTTAAAAATAAGTTACGGTGTTCAAAGAATAGTTTTCTAACAGCTCTAAGCGTTTGAGTGTTTGCTTTGACATAGTCAGGGCTATTGATGATTTCTTTTTCTTGTTCCAGCCAGTCTTTTAAGCATTCCTGATAACCTGCGACATTAACGACTTTTTTGCCGTTTTCGCCATAATCTGTGAAGTCCTCTATTTTAGGTTTTGGACTTCTTACGTTTTCCTGTGGTGTTTCTGCCACAAGTTTTTCTAATTGGTCTGTCATGACTTCCTTTCTATTTCATCTTGAATACACTTTTCCAAATAGTTGCCAGCTCGTCATCAGGTAAGGGCGGACTGGTTCGATTGTTAAAGGTTCGCAATAAGTCCATGCAATGATTGTTATCAATGCCGATTTTTCTCCAGTAGTGGAGAATGCGGTTCGTGTCATTGTTTCGATTCCCTTTTCGTGCGCCTTGGTTGAATAGCTCCCACATTTCAGCGCCATAAGTCCGACTTCCTAGCGTTGGGTTCTGTCTTTTTTGTGGTCGCTGTATCATTTCAAGTAACCAATCAGGACAATCGCAAAGACTATCGAAAGTTAAAGGCTCGTTAGTTTCTGTATCATTCAAAGGGATATAATCGCCGTCTGTACGTTTGCTTGGGTAGATTGGGGTAAAGTGTGTTTTTATCTCCACGCCGTCCGCTAGTTCACTGACAAGCGGACTATTAAAAATT
>NZ_JBEYYT010000818.1:0-2063 GCF_040645715.1 Spirillospora sp. NPDC046719
CACCCCACCACCCCCCTCCGTCAGGTACCAAGAGGCAGCAAGGAGGCAAGGGCAGGGCACCAGCAGTTCCCCAACACCATCACCAGATCCCTCGGCGGAAAGGCCCAGAACTTCCTTCGCGGGAGGCAGCGGCCACTCACAACACGCCATGGCTGCTAAAGCATCCGATCACTCTGGCCGTTGGGGCTGCGGGAACGCGCGATGCGGCTGCCATAGGGCGTTGACCGCTGAAGCGGTATCGCGCAAGTCGTCCCGATATCGCGCTGTCAGGGTGCATGCGGCATGCAGGCCGACTGGATCGCCCGTCATCGGAATGGATGCGGGCGCACATCGGCGCAGGGCGTGGCGGGCGCTTATGTTGCTAGCAACGGGGCGGTGATGCGGCTCGGTCCAGTGGGAACCGGGTTGACCGATGCCGCAGGGCGGCGTAGTGAACGGGTGGGCTGGGGCCTCCGCTAAACGCCGTCTGGAGAGGACAGGCGCAGCCGGTGTGGGACGGTCGCCTGTGGTGCGGGCATGCCGGGGCCGCCCGTCATCAGTGTGGATGCGGGCGGACCGGCACAGGGCATGGCCGAGCGCGGCGGTATTGCGGGAGTGGTGCGGTTATGCGGCCCAGTCGAGCGCGGAGCTATCGGGTGGGCCGATGCTTCCCGGCGGCCCGGTCCCGGTTCTGGCTCGGCCGTCGGCCGGAGGCAGGAGCCGGTAGACGTATCGCCCATCCTGATCCTTGGTGATCTGGATCTGGTCGGGGCGACTGTGCTTGAAGCGGTTGTGCCATCCGCAGGCGAGTGCGAGTTGGTCGATGTCGGTGGGCGATCGTCCGAGCGCCCAGCCGTGCACGTGGTCCACTTCGCACAGTGTCCCGGGCACTTCGCAGCCTCGCACCGCGCACGAGGGGTAGAGCGTCTCCAGCACCTGTCGTTGTGCTGCGGAGGCGAACCGTTCCCGGTAGCCCAGGTAGAGCGGAGTGTTTCCGCGTCCGAGGAGGAGGGGTGACACTCCGGCGGCCAGCGCGATGCGGCGGGCTTGTGCGGCGGGGATGGGGGTGCCGTCGGTGAGGCGGGCGGGGGCGTTGCCCCCAGTCAGCGTCTCCAGGTCGCAGATCACGGTGACCTTCGATGCCTTGTGCCCACCCGACAGGACGCTCGACAGCGCCGCCGCCGTGCGTTCGGCGAGGTCACGACGGTCGTCGGGCCCGGCCGGCTTGGCCAGCGGAGCGAGCGTGCCGTCCCAGATCGCGGCGTCTTCGGGGTTCAGCCACCCCTTGACGTACCGGCCGCCGTCCAGCGAACGGGTGGTGGTGAGCCACGACTTGTCGTAGCCGCGCTTGGTGTCCTCGTCGGGGGCGTTCTCGGTGTCATCGCGTTCGGCGATGAGGTCGCGGATGCGGCGGCCGAACGCGGCGACCTTCCCGGCCGAGAAGCCCTGGTCGACGAAGCCCAGCAGGGTCGTCTCGGCCTCGGCGCAGTCGGTGTCGTCCAGGCGGGCGACCGAGTCGGCGACGGTGGCCGCGTAGCCGTAGGACAGCTCCCCGGCCGCCAGCTGTGCGCAGACCTCCGGTAGGCGGTGGCTCTGCCGGGCGAGGGTGAGGCGCTCCTTGGCTCGGCTGTCGCGCATGCCCAAACTCGACCGCAGCCACGCTTGGGTGGAGGGATATCCCCACCGGGCCTGCTCTCCGCAGGCGTCGACTCGGCCGATGAATCCGGCGAGCGCGCTTTCCTGCATATCGGACGCGGCCACGAGGGTTTCGGTGAGTTCCAAGCATGCGGCCGCTGATTCTGGGGCTTCTCGTGATGCGAGTTCAGTGGCGATGGTTGATAGCGCGTTCACCAGTTCCATGGTGGACGCGGCCTCAAGCTCGACCGTCACTGATTGCATACGTAAATAGTACCCTGCGTGACCGACATTCGATGCCGTTCAAGGGCGTTCAGGCCACATTCTTCTCGGTATTTTTTCGGCGGGAAAGGCGGCCCGGGCCTCGTGTCCTGTTGCCGCTCTTCGCGCCTCACGCAAGGGCGATTCGTCCCTGACGGAGGGGGGTGGTGGGGTGGCGCGACCCGGGG
>NZ_JBEYYT010000819.1:0-2043 GCF_040645715.1 Spirillospora sp. NPDC046719
GCCCGCCGCGGCCGGCGCGCCCGACAGCCCGCCGGCCGCGGGCACAGCCCGCCCGGCGGCCCGCCCCCGGCCCGGAACCCGGCCCCGAGCCAGCGGCGGGACCCGAGCCGGAACCCCGGAACGTCGCCCGGTACGCCGACGGCGACACCCCCACCGCCGCCTGCAGACGCGCCCGCAGCGACGCCGCCGTCCCCAACCCCGACCGCTCCGCCACCCGCTCCACCGGCAGATCGGTCTCCTCCAGCAGCTGCCGCGCCCGCTCCACCCGCTGCCGCGCCAGCCACACCGCCGGCGACACCCCCGCCTCCTGCCGGAACCGCCGCGTGAACGTCCGCACGCTCATCGACGCCTGCGCCGCCAGCTCCGCCAGCGTCAGCGGCTCGGCCAGCCGCTCCAGCGCCCACTCCCGCGCCGGACCCGTCGACGCCTCCCGCGGCGCCGCCACCGGACGCGCGATGAACTGCGCCTGCCCGCCCTCCCGGTGCGGCGGCACCACCGTCCGCCGCGCGACGTCCCCCGCGACCGCCGCGCCGTGGTCCCGCCGGATCATGTGCAGGCACAGGTCGATCCCCGCCGCCTCGCCCGCCGAGGTCAGCACGTCCCCCTCGTCGGCGTACAGCACCGCCGGATCCAGGTCCACCCGCGGGAACATCGCGGTGAACCGGTCCGCCGACAGCCAGTGCGTCGCCGCCCGCCGCCCCTCCAGCAGGCCCGCCGCCGCCAGCACGAACGCGCCCGTGCAGATCGAGGCGACCCGCGCGCCGCGCCGGTGCGCCGCGACCAGCGCCGCCGGCACCGGCCCCGCCCCCGGGCACCGCTCGTCCAGCTCGTGCGACGCCGGCACCACCACCGTGCCCGCCTCCTCCAGCGCCTCCAGCCCGGCCGGCACATGCACCTGGAAATCGGCGTCGGTGCGCACCGGGCCCGCCGCCACCCCGCACGACACCACCTCGTACAGCGGCTCCCCGGCCGCCGACCGCGCCCGCCCGAACAGCTGGTGCACGATCCCCAGCTCCATCGGCAGCACACCCTCGCGCACCAGCACCACCACCCGATGCCGGCCGCCTCCACCCCCGCTCATGGCCAGATCCTTGCACATGATGGCCGACCGGCCACTCGTGACGGCCGGCCCGCCCCCGGCAGCATCGGAAACGGACCATCCGACCGCGCTCCGCCAAGGAGGACTCCCGATGAACGTGCTGTGGGTGTTCGCCCACCCCGAACCGCGCTCCCTCAACGGCGCCCTGCGCGACCACGGCACCGCCACCCTGCGGCGCCACGGCCACCGCGTCCGCCACTCCGACCTGTACGCGATGCGCTGGAACCCCGTCGCCGGACCCGGCGACGTCGCCCACGACCCCAGCGAACCCCTGCGCCTGGGACCCGCCACCGAGCACGCCCGCGCCACCGGCGCGCTCGCCCCCGACATCCGCGCCGAACACGCCAAGCTCGACTGGGCCGACGCCCTCGTCCTGCAGTTCCCGCTGTGGTGGCACGGGATGCCCGCCATCCTCAAAGGCTGGTTCGACCGCGTGTTCGTCCAGGGCTACGCCTTCGGCGTCCACGACGCCGACGGCCGCGCCCGCCGCTACGGCGACGGCGGCCTGACCGGGCACCGCGCCCTCGTGGTCACCACCGCCGGCGCCCGCGCCACCGGCCTCGGCCCCCGCGGCGTCCACGGCGACGCCGAGGACATCCTGTTCCCCCTCCTGCACGGCACCCTGTTCTACAGCGGCATGGACGTCCTGCCGCCCCTGGTGATCACCGGCGCCGACCGCGCCGGACCCGCCGAGCACGCCCGCGCCGCCGCCCGCCTCGACCGGCGCCTCACCGCCCTGCCCACCGCCGACCCCATCCCCTACCGGCCCGAACGCGGCGGCGGCTACGACGACGACCTGGTCCTGCGCCCCGACCTGGCCCCCGGGCGCACCGACCTCGCCGTTCACCGCACCTGACCCCGCACACGCCACCCCGCGCACGCGCACCGGCCCTCACCGCGGCCGCGCCTCACCCGCCCGTGCCCGCGCCGGTGCGGGCGGTCCG
>NZ_JBEYYT010000820.1:0-2042 GCF_040645715.1 Spirillospora sp. NPDC046719
CTCGGGCGGCCGCCGGTTCCCCCCGCCCGCGTTGACCCGCCCGCCGGCCTCCCCGCCCGGCCCCGCCTCGGCCCGCCCCGCGCCCGCCCCGCCGCCGCGGGACCCGAGGTCGGCGCTGACCCGGGCCGCCCGGCAGCCGTGGGACTCCAGCTCCCGGACGGTGTCGGCGAGTTCGGGTTCGCGCCGCGCGACCACCACGACCGACGCGCCCGCCCGCGCCAGCGCCACCGCGATGGCCCGCCCGATCCCCGAGCTTCCGCCGGTCACCACCGCCGTCCTGCCCTCCAGCGAGAACAGCCCGGACAGGTACGACGCCGTTTGATCGATCATGTACGGAAGCCTACGGGCCGCCGGGCTCCGTCGGTGCGCTCAGGGCGCGAGGCGGTGCGCCAGCCAGGCGAGGGCCTGGGGATGGCGGTACTCGATCGCCGTGTGGCCCGCCTCGAAGAGCTCGAACCGGACGGTGTCCTCGGGCACGCCGGCCCGCCGCACCGCCTCGCGGAAGGCCAGGGCGCCGAGGTCGAGGAACCACTCGTCGCGGGTCCCCGCGTCGATCCAGATCGCGCGCATGGACCGCAGCGCCTCGGCGTGCGCGGGCGCCATCCGGACAGGGTCCCAGCGCAGCCAGCGCTCCCACACCTCGGGCCGCAGCGCCCCGGTGACGGGGTCGAACGGCAGGACGGGCGTGCCGTCGGCGTCCGGCGAGAAGCACGCCGACACCGCGAGGACCTCCAGCAGCCGCAGGTCCTCCTCCTTGGTGAAGGCGACGCGGGAGCGGAAGTCGCGCCACCAGGCGAAGATGTCGCCGTCGTAGGCGCGCAGGTGGCGGACGGCGTGCAGGAAGTGCGGGATGTACTGCGCCTCGGACAGCGAGTCGCCCGAGTGGGTGGCGAACGCGCCGAACAGGTCGGGGCGCAGCATCGAGGTGACCATGGCGCCGAGCCCGCCGCTGGACTTGCCGGCGACCGCGCGGTGGTCGCGGTCGGCGAGCGTCCGGTAGCGGGCGTCGACCCAGGGGACGACCTCCTCGCACAGGTAGGAGTGGTAGCGGCCGGTGCCGGCGGAGTCGACGTACTGGCTGCCGCCGTAGGTGGTCCAGGCGTCCACGAACACCATGATCATCGGCGGTGCCTCGCCGCGGGCGAACAGCGCGTCGGTGGCGACCGGCACCGAGGTGCGGAAGGCGCCGGGCTGGTTGCTCCAGGCCGGGAGCGTGCCGGCGAAGCCGAGCAGCATGTAGACGGCCGGGTAGCGGCGCTCGGGCTCGTCGTCGTAGCCGGGGGGCGTGTACACCCACAGCGGCCTGCTGTGCGGGTCCCCGAGGGGGTTGCCGCGCAGCAGCCGGCTGTCGATGGTGCGTTCGTCGATCCGGCCGGCGAATCCGGGGGGCCACAAGGGCATGGGGGGGGTCCTCACTCTCTGTTATTACGAAAACATACTATCGGAGAAGATAGTATCTTCGCGGTGTGGAGGACTCGATCGACCGGCACATCGCCTACTGGTCCCGGGAACTGGCGGACCTCGACCCCGACCTCGAGGGCGCGATCACCCGCATGCAGACCCTCGTCGCGTTCCTCCGGCGGCGCCGCGAGGCCGCGCTCAAGGCACGCCGCCTCAAGGGCTGGGAGTACGACGTCCTCTGGCGGCTCCGCTCCACCGGGCCGCCCTACCAGGCCACGCCCACCTGGCTCGCCCAGGCGCTGGACACCCACCCCGCCACCCTCACCAGCAGGCTCGACCGGCTGGAGGAGTCGGGGTACCTCACCCGCGCGCACGACCCGTCCGACCGGCGGCGGCTCCTGGTCGCGCTCACCGACAAGGGCCACGCCGCGTGGGAGGGCACCATCGGCGACCAGGCCGCCGCCGAGCACGCGCTGCTCGCACCGCTCACCGGCGACGAGCGCGCGCAGCTGTCCGCCCTGCTCCGCAAGGTCGCCGCGGCCGTCGAGGCCGAAGGGCCGCCGCTGATGCCGCCCGTCGAACGCCCCTGACCCCACCGCGGCACCGGCACCACGCGTCCCGGCGGCCTGTCCGCGCAGGCC
>NZ_JBEYYT010000821.1:0-2041 GCF_040645715.1 Spirillospora sp. NPDC046719
TGGCACTCTGTTTCACTACTCGTCGCTCTTCCGATCTGAAGACCCCCCGCACCCGGCGGAGCGCTTTCGGCGGCTTTCCGGAGAGCGGCAAGGCGGTGTGGCTGGCCGACTGGCTGGGGGCGGCCGTCACCGCCGACGCCGGGACCCGCACGACCGCGCTGGCCGCGACGCTGCTGCACTGCGCGGCGGAGGGCGGCGCCGGCGGCGAGATCGCCGCGGTGCTGCGCTGCGTCGCCGGGCACGAGCCGCCGTCCGCGGCCGTCCGCCGGCTGCTGGCGATCGGCCACACCTCCGGCACCGACCTGGCGTGGGGGGTCCTCGCGGGCTGCCGCGCCACCCTCGCCCTCGCCTCCCCCGGCCGCCGCCCGGCGGAGCACACGGCATGAGCGGAGCGAACCGGGGGGTGCGGAGGGCCGTCCCCCAGCAAGAGACCCACATGACCGGTACGGGCGGGGCGCCCGGCGCGGGCGCGCCGGGCGGGCGCGGGGCGGCATGAGCGCCGACTGGGTCGAGGTGCGGCGGGGGGCCTACCGCGATTCGGTCACCCTGATGCGGGTGAGCCGCCGGCTGGCGGAGCGGCCGGACGTGGCGTCGGCGATGACGGCGATGGCCACGGAGCCGAACCTGGAGCTGCTCGCGCGGATGGGGTTCGCCGTTCCGGCGGACGCCGGGCCGGCGGACATGGTCGTCGCCGTGCGGGCGGAGGGCGGGGACCTCGACGGGGCGCGCGAGGCGCTGGACGCCCTGCTGCAGGAGGCCGCGCACGTCCCGGACGGCGGCGGGATGCTGGGCGCGCCGCCCGCCCCGCGCACCACGGCGTCCGCCGCGGCGCGCGGCGAGGCGTCGGTCGCGCTGGTGTCGGTGCCGGGACCGCACGTGTTCCCGGAGGCGATGGACGCGCTCGACGCCGGCCTGAACGTGATGATCTTCAGTGACAACGTGCCGGTCGCGCAGGAGATCGCGCTGAAGGAGGCGGCGGCGCGGCGCGGGCTGATCGTGATGGGCCCGGACTGCGGGACGGCCGTCGTCGGCGGCGCCGGGCTCGGGTTCGCGAACGCGGTGCGGCCGGGGCCGGTCGGCGTCGTGGCGGCGTCCGGGACGGGCGCGCAGCAGGTGATGTGCCTGCTGGACGCGGCGGGCACCGGGGTCCGGCACGTCCTCGGGGTCGGCGGGCGGGACCTGTCGCCGGAGGTCAGCGGCCGGTCGGCGCTGGCGGCGCTGGCCGCGCTGGACGCCGACCCCGGCACCGAGCTGATCGTGCTGGTGTCCAAGCCGCCGGCGCCGCAGGTCGCGGACCTGATCCGGGAGGCGGCGCGGCGGCTGGACACGCCGGTGGTGTTCGCGCTGCCGGCGCCCGGCGAGGACGACCTGACCCGGGCGGTGGAGAAGGCGCTGAGGGCGCTCGGCGCGGCCGTCCCGCGGTGGCCGTGCTGGCCCGCGCCGCGGACCGCGCGGGTGCCGGCCGGGCGGTCGCTGCGCGGGCTGTTCGCCGGCGGGACGCTCCGCGACGAGGCGGAGGTGATCGCGCGCGACGCGCTCGGCTGGGACCTGGAGGCGCGCGGGCACCGGTTCACCGACTTCGGCGACGACGCCTACACCCGGGGCCGCGCCCATCCGATGATCGACCCGACGCTGCGGCTGGAGGCCCTCGCGCGGGAGGCGGCGGACGCGGCGTGCGGCGTGCTGCTCCTGGACGTGGTGCTCGGCCACGGCGCCGAACCCGACCCGGCCGCGTCGCTGGCGCCGGTCCTCGCCGCCGCGCTGCGCGACCGCCCGGATCTCGCCGCGGTGGTGTCGCTGTGCGGGACGCCCGCCGACCCGCAGGGCCGCGACCGGCAGGCGGAGGCGCTGCGGGACGCGGGCGCGGAGGTGTTCGCCTCGAACGCGGAGGCGGCGCGGCACGCGGTCGCGCTGGTGGAGGGGGTGCCCGGATGACGGACGCGCGGCCGCCGCTCGGCGGGCTGCTCACGCGGGACCCGCGGGTCGTCGCGGCGGGCGTGGACGTCCTCGCGGACGCGCTGGCCGGCCAGGCCGTCCCGGT
>NZ_JBEYYT010000822.1:0-2021 GCF_040645715.1 Spirillospora sp. NPDC046719
CGGGCGGCGCTACGCCAGCGCCGACAGGACCCCGGGGATGTCGTTGACGACCATCGCGTCCACGCCTGCGGACGCGTAGTCCGGGGCGCGGTCGGCGGCCGGGCACCAGGCGATCACGTCCAGGCCCGCCTGGTGCGCGACGTCGACGCAGTGCTCCAGCGGCCGCAGCCGGCTGTCGGGGTGCTCGAACCCGCACGAGCCGGTGTGCACCGCGATGGCCTGCAGGTCCAGCCCGGCCGCGGCCGGGACCGCGTGCCACATCGGGAACCGCAGCCAGGTCAGCAGGCCCAGCGGGACGTCCGGCAGCTCGCCGCGCAGGAACACCAGCAGCGCCGGGTCGAACGAGGTGACCAGCAGCCGGCGCCGCCGCGCCTCCCGCTTCAGCACCGGCAGCAGCAGCGACCCCGTACGGCGGGACGGGGCGTCCACCGCGTCCTCCAGCACCGTCTTGACGTCGACGTCGACCGCCACGTCCGCGGGCAGCGCCTCGAAGATGTCGGCGAGCAGCGGCAGGCCGCTGGCGTCGGCGGGCATGTCCACGATGTGGTCGCCGCCCTCGACGGTCGGGTCGTGCCGCAGGACCAGGTGGTCGTCGGCGGTGCGGGTCACGTCGATCTCCACCCAGGACAGCCCCGCCCCGGCGGCGGCGAGCAGGGACTCCAGGGTGTTCTCCGCGACCGGCGACGACGCGCCGGGCGGGGTGGGCCGGCCCGCGCCGTAGCCGCGGTGCCCGATGACGGCCGGGGACTTCTCGAAGATCAAGGCAGGTCCTCCTGGGCGAGGTGCTCGGCGACCACCGCGTCGAGCGGCTGGGTGACCTTGAGATTGCGCTCGCTGCCCGCGACCACCCGGATCGGCACGTCCGGCAGGTAGCGGTGCACGATCCCGCAGTCGTCGGTGGCGCGCAGCGCCGGATCGGCGAGGGCCAGCTCGTAGGCCTTGCGGATGGTGCCGAGCCGGAACCCCTGCGGGGTCTGGAACCGGCTCATCGTCTCGCGCGGCGGCATGGACGCGACCACCCCGTCCTCGACGACGACGATCGTGTCCGGCGACGGCACGCCCACCGCGACGGCGTCGTGGCCGTCCAGCGCGTCCAGCACCCGGTCGATGACCGGGGCGTCCACGAACGGGCGGGCCGCGTCGTGGAACAGCACGCGCGTGTCGTCGGGGTGGTCCTCCAGCACGCGCAGCGCCGCGACGGTCGAGGCGGTGCGGGTCGCGCCGCCCTCCACCACGCCCGTGACGCTGCGGAACGGCGCCGCGATCACGCCCGCCTCGCGCAGGTGCCCGGCGGCCATCACCACCAGCACCTCGCCGACGCCGGGATGCGCGTCGAACGCGGCGATCGCGTGCGCCAGGATCGGCCGCCCGCCCACCTCGATGAGCTGCTTGGGGCGTCCCGCGCCCATGCGCTCGCCGACCCCGCCGGCGAGCACCACCGCCACCGTCCGCGCCGCCATCTCTCCCTTTCACCGCCGCTCGCGCCGCTCGGCGCCGCCCGCGGGACGTGCGCGCCCGTTCCTGCGACACCCGGTCACCGAGTCGCTACGCTGAGCAGTCACCCGCACGCTTCGATCTCGCCTGGAGGCGCCGATGGCCAGGGTGCGCCCCTGGCGCCGGCCCGCCACGCTCAACGTACCGGAGGCGGCCGACGCCGTGGAGGAGAACCGCGCCCGCCCGGAGCGGGCCGCCGGACGCGGGGCGTCCGGGCGCGC
The DNA here is from genome assembly GCF_040645715.1 of Spirillospora sp. NPDC046719. Lineage (NCBI taxonomy): Bacteria > Bacillati > Actinomycetota > Actinomycetes > Streptosporangiales > Thermomonosporaceae > Spirillospora > Spirillospora sp. NPDC046719. Next base: position 1,716 of record NZ_JBEYYT010000822.1, read on the forward strand.
GGAGCGCCGGCGCGGCCCGTCGCACCGCGGCGACGGCCTCGTCGCGGCGTACGCGGTCGGCGGGTACGCCCCGCACCTCGTGCGCTGGGCGGCGTCGCGCGGCCTCGCGCCCGAGACCGTCGCGGGCATCTCGTTCTGCTTCGGGGCGCTCGCGGCGGTCTGGTTCTCCGCCGGCTCCCGCGCCGGGATGATCGCGGGCGCGGGCCTGCTCTACGCCTCGTTCGTGCTGGACTGCGTGGACGGCGGGCTGGCGCGCGCGGAGGGCGCGCCCGGGGCCGCGTGGCCGGCGGGCGTGCTCGGCCGGGC
>NZ_JBEYYT010000823.1:0-2003 GCF_040645715.1 Spirillospora sp. NPDC046719
CCCTCTCCGGCCTGGCGGTTTCGCGCGGAGCGCCAGCGGAGCGGGAAACGGCCTGCCGGTCGTGACGGGGATTCCAGGGGGTCGCCCCCCTGGGCAAACACGGCTAGTTCTCTCGCCAGCGGGTGGTGATGGGGAGGCGGCGGTCGCGGCCGAAGTTCTTCGGGGTGATCTTGGGGCCGGGCGGGTACTGGCGGCGCTTGTACTCGGCGAGGTCGACGAGGCGGATGACGCGGTCGACGAGGGCGGGGTCGTGGCCGGCGGCGAGGAGTGCGTCGCGGCCCATGTCGTGCTCGACGTAGTCGGCGAGGAGCGGGTCGAGGACGGAGTAGTCGGGGAGGCTGTCGCTGTCGCGCTGGCCGGGGCGCAGTTCGGCGGACGGCTCCTTGTCGATGATCACCGGCGGGATCGGCTCCTGCGCGAACGGGTGCAGGAACGGCAGGTCGACGCCGGCCTGGGCGTTGCGCCAGCGGGCGAGGTCCCACACGGTGGTCTTGAAGACGTCCTTGATGGGGCCGAAGCCGCCCGCGGAGTCGCCGTAGAGGGTGGAGTAGCCGGTGGCGAGCTCGCTCTTGTTGCCGCCGGTCAGGACGAGGTGGCCGTGCTCGTTGGACAGCCCCATCCAGACGTTCGCGCGGATGCGGGCCTGGAGGTTCTCGGCGGCGAGGCCGTGCAGGTCCAGCTCGGCCTCGAACGCCTCGACCATCCCGGCGATCGGCACGATCCGGGAGCCGATCCCCTGCCGCTTGACGAGGTCCTCGGCGTCGGTGACGGAGCCCTCGGAGGAGTAGCGGCTCGGCAGCAGGACCGCGTGCACGTTCTCCGGGCCGATGGCGTCGGAGGCGATGGTGGCGACGAGGGCGGAGTCGATGCCGCCGGACAGCCCGAGGATGACGGAGCGGAAGCCGTTCTTGCGGACGTAGTCGCGGGTGCCGAGGACCAGCGCGGCGTAGATCTCGGCCAGGGCGTCGAGGGGCTCGGCGACGGTCTGCGGCTCGACGGGGTAGGCGGGCAGCGGGTCGGCGGACAGCGCGAGCCGGTCGATGGTGATGGTCGTGCCGTCGTGGGCGTCGACCGGGGAGCGGCCGGGCTCGGCGGCGGGGTCGGCGGCGGGCAGCGCGAGGTCGGCGACGAGCAGGTGCTCGACGAACTGGGGGGCGCGCGCGAGCAGCGAGCCGTCCGGGCCGACGATGACGGAGTCGCCGTCGAAGACGAGCTCGTCCTGGCCGCCGACCATGTTGACGTAGGCGAGCGTGCAGCCCGCTTCGCGGGCGCGCGCGGCGCACAGGTCGAGGCGGACGTCGTCCTTGTCGCGCTCGTAGGGGGAGGCGTTGAGGACGAGCAGGAGCCCGGCGCCGGCCTCGCCGGTGACGCTGACGGGCCCGCCGTCCTGCCAGAGGTCCTCGCAGATGGCGGTGGCGACGTCGACGCCGTGGACGCGGACGACGGGGAGCCGGTCGCCGCGGACGAAGACGCGGTACTCGTCGAACACCCCGTAGTTGGGGAGGTGGTGCTTGGCGGACCGGACGAGGACCTCGCCGCCGTGCAGCCAGGCGGCGGCGTTCAGCGGCAGGCCGGACGGCTGCCCGGCGCGGACGAGGCCGACGGGCGGGCGGTCGAGGTGGCCGGTGACGACGGGGAGGTCGCCGAGGCCCTCGTCGGCGAGCCGGGCGGCGACGCGTTCCAGGGCGCGGCGGGACGCCTCGACGAAGGAGCCGCGGAGGGCGAGGTCCTCGACGGGGTATCCGGTGAGCATCATCTCCGGGAACGCGACCAGGTGGGCGCCCGCGTCGGCGGCCCGCTTGGTCCATTCCACGATCAGGTCGGCGTTGCCGCCGAGGTCGCCGACGGTCGGGTTCACCTGCGCGAGCGCGATCCTGAGCTGTGCCACGGCACCAGCCTAGTTCGGCGCCCCCGGTTTCGTCACTATGACGAAAAGGTGGGCTCGATCACCGCGGCGCGGCGCCGCCGGATCGCCGGCGCCAGCGCGAGCTGCCCGGCGGCGG
>NZ_JBEYYT010000824.1:0-1997 GCF_040645715.1 Spirillospora sp. NPDC046719
GGCGCACCGGCAGAACGAGACCGTCGTCGCCGTGCAGGCCGCGGCGGCCGCCGGATACGCCGCCGGCGGCTACCACGTGGTGTTCGACGGGGTCGTCGGGCCGTGGTTCCTGCGCCCCTTCCGCGACGCCGCCGCCGGCGCCGGCGTCCCCCTGCACTACGTGGTGCTGCGCCCGGACCGCGACACCGTGCTCGCGCGCGCCCCCGCGCGCGGGCCCGGCGCGCTCACCGAGCCCGGGCCGGTCCTGCGGATGTTCGAGGAGTTCGCCGACCTCGGCGACCACGAGACCCGCGTCCTGGACTCCGCCGCCCTCACCCCCGAGCAGACCGCGCGGGCCGTCGCCGACGGGCTGCGGTCCGGCGCCTACCTCCTGCCCTGACGCGGCCTGCGCCCCGCAGCCAACGCCGCGCGGGCGAGCGTCACAGGCAGGAGGCGATGCAGTCCAGGACGCGCTCCAGGCCGTAGGCGAACTGCGCCTCGGGGTCCATGTGCGGCAGCGCGGCGTCCCTCACCACGCGCTCGAACATCGGGTGCTGGCCGCTGTCGAGCAGCTGGTGGACGTAAGGGGAGCTCTGGCGCATCCAGTCCTGCATGGTCAGCCCGCTGCGGCGCCGCTCGCGCTCCCACTCGATCTCCGCGCGGACCGTCATGACGACGTAGCCGTTCAGCATGTTCATCAGCGTGATGATGTCGTCGACCGGGATGCCGACGTCCAGGGCGCCGAAGCCGAACTCGGTGATCCGCAGCTGGTTGGGGCCGAACGTCGGGCGGGCGCGGTGCAGGTCGGCCACCCACGGGTGCGCCAGCCACATCTCCCGGGTGTTGCGGGCGACCAGCCGCAGGTCGGCGCGCCAGTCGCCGGTCGGCCGGTCCGGGATCTCCAGGGTGCCGACGACGTGGTCGTACATCAGCTCGATGAGGTCGTCGCGCGAGGGGACGTAGCGGTACAGCGACATCGCGCCGGTGCCGAGCTCGGCCGCGATCCGCCGCATCGACGCCGCCTCCAGCCCGTCGGCGTCGGCGATCCGCACCGCCGCCTCGGTGATCTGCGCGCGGCTGTAGGCGGGTCTCGGGCCCCGGCCCTGCCGTTCGGGGACCGCGAAGATGCTGACCGCCTCGACGTCCGCCACCGTGCTCCCTCCACCGCTTCCCGGGACCCGTCCGGTCCCTGTCGCGATTCTAGTTGCGTACATCGTACTCGGTTGTCTAGCCTGACGGCAGTCCACCGCGTACGGCGTACCCAATGGAGGCGATGATGCCGGACGAACCGATCGTGTCCGCCGAGGCGCTGCACAAGCGCTACGGCGACACCAAGGCCCTGGACGGCCTCGACCTGGCCGTCGCCCCCGGCACCGTCTGCGGCCTGCTCGGCCCCAACGGCGCCGGGAAGACCACCGCCGTGCGGATCCTGGCCACCCTCGCCGACGCCGACTCCGGCCGCGCCCGCGTCGCCGGCCACGACGTCGCCGCCGAACCCGACCGGGTCCGCGCCGCCATCGGCCTCGCCGGCCAGTACGCCGCCGTCGACGAGAAGCTCACCGGACGCGGCAACCTGCGCATGTTCGGCCGCCTCTACCACCTGCCCCGCCGCGAGGCCCACCGCCGCGCCGACGAGCTGCTGGAGCGCTTCGGCCTGATGGACGCCGCCGACCGGCAGGTGCAGGGCTACTCCGGCGGCATGCGCCGCCGCCTCGACCTGATCACCAGCCTGATCCTGCGGCCCCGGGTGCTGTTCCTCGACGAGCCCACCACCGGCCTGGACCCGCGCAGCCGCGGCGAGATCTGGGACGCCGTCCGCGGCCTGGTCGCCGACGGCACCACCGTCCTGCTCACCACCCAGTACCTGGAGGAGGCCGACCGGCTCGCCGACGACGTCGTCGTCATCGACCACGGACGCGTCATCGCCGAAGGCACCCCCGACGCGCTCAAGGCCTCCATCGGCGACCGGCTCGACGTCGTGCTGGCCGACCCCGCCGACGCCGGCGGCGCCGCCCGCG
>NZ_JBEYYT010000825.1:0-1995 GCF_040645715.1 Spirillospora sp. NPDC046719
GCGGAACGGGTCGAACGCGCCGAACGCGACGGGCACCGCGCCCTCGCCGCGCTCGCGCCCGGCCGCGGCCCCGCGTCCCGCGCCGCGTGACGGGCGTACGATCGCCCGGACGGCACGCGGAGGGGGAGGCGGGCGTGGAGGACGTGGTCGCCGAGGTGATCCGCCAGTGGCGGGCCATCCATCCCGGGCTGGACACCGCCCCGCTGGCGGTCATCGGGCGCATCACCCGCTGCGCCGCGCTGCTGCAGCAGGCCGAGGAGGGTCCGCTGAGCCGCGAGGGGCTCGTCCGGGCCGAGTTCGACGTGCTGACCGCGCTGCGCCGGCTCGGGCCCGGCGTCACCCCGACCCGGCTCGCCCGCGAGACGTTCTCCTCCGGCGCCGCGGTGACCAAGCGGGTGCGCCGGCTGCAGGAGCGCGGCCTGGTCGAGCGGCGCCCCGACGAGCGGGACCGGCGGGTCCAGCACCTGGCGCTCACCGAGGACGGCCGGGCGCTGATCGACCGGATCATGCCGGACCAGGTGGGGTACGAGTCCGCGCTGCTGTCGGGGCTGCCGGAGGACCGGCGCGACGCGCTCGCCGGCGCGCTCGCCGAGCTGCTCGTCGTCCTGGAGGGAAGGCTCGGCGGACTGATCGGATAGGGCGGCGCACCTGCGCCGGGTGACCCTGCGAACAGGCGCATCTGCGGTACGTTCGGATCGCCCCGCGCGAGACCCCCAGCCCGTACGCTCCGCCCGGAGGAACGATGCCCGTCCTCGACCAGCTCCTCGCCGCCCTCGCCGCCGGCTCGGTGGAGATCGTCGATCTCACCGCCCCGCTGTCGGACCGGACGCCGATCCTGCGGCTGCCCGAGCCGTTCGCGAACACGGTCCCCTTCTCGCTGCGGGAGATCAGCCGGTACGACGACCGCGGGCCCGCCTGGTACTGGAACGACATCACGACCGGCGAGCACGTCGGCACCCACTTCGACGCGCCCGTGCACTGGGCGACCGGCCGCGACGGCGAGGACGTCGCGCAGGTCCCCGCCGGACGGCTCGTCGCCCCGGCGGTCGTGCTCGACGCCTCCGAGCACGCCGCCGCCGACCCCGACTTCCTGCTGGAGATCGACCACGTCCGCGCGTGGGAGCGGGCGAACGGCCCGCTGCCCGACGGCGGCTGGCTGCTGTACCGGACGGGCTGGGACGCGCGCTCCGGCGACCAGGAGGAGTTCCTCAACGCCGACGAGAACGGCTCGCACGCCCCGGGCGTCTCGCCGGAGTGCGCCCGCTGGCTGGCGGAGGAGACGCCGCTGCTCGGCCTCGGGGTGGAGACGGTCGGCACCGACGCGGGCGGCGCGCACGCGTTCGACCCGCCGTTCCCCTGCCACTCCTACTTCCTCGGCGCGGGCAAGTACGGCCTCACCCAGCTGCAGAACCTGGCCCGCCTGCCGGTCCGCGGCGCCGTGCTGGCCGCCGCGCCGCTGCCGATCGTCGGCGGCTCCGGCAGCCCGGCCCGCGTGCTGGCCCTGGTCGAGCGATGATCGTCGCGGAGGCCGTGGGGGAGGCCATCGCCCGCCTCGGCGCCGAGACGGTGTTCGGCGTGGTGGGCAGCGGCAACTTCCACGTCACCAACGCGCTCGCCGCGCACGGCGCCCGCTTCGTCGCCGCCCGCACCGAGGGCGGGGCGGCCACGATGGCGGACGCCTACGCGCGGGTGAGCGGCGGGCTCGGGGTGGTGTCGGTGCACCAGGGGCCGGGCCTCACCAACGCCGTCACCGGCATCGCCGAGGCCGCCAAGAGCCGCACGCCGCTGCTGGTGCTGGCCGGCGAGGTGGCCGCGTCGGCGGTCCGCTCGAACTTCCGGATCGACCAGGCCGCGCTCGCGGCGGCCGTCGGCGCCGTCCCGGAGCGGGTCCACTCCCCGGAGACCGCGCTCGCCGACGTGGCGCGGGCCTGCCGCACCGCGCTCGCGGCGCGCCGCACGGTGCTGCTCGGGCTGCCGCTGGTCGTCCAGGGCGCG
>NZ_JBEYYT010000826.1:0-1978 GCF_040645715.1 Spirillospora sp. NPDC046719
CCGGTGGCACAGCGCCGTTGATGTGGGACGCCTCGGCCGAGCAGCCGCCGGGCGATCGCGCGGTCAGACCGCGAACGCCTCCTCGATGACGTCCAGTCCCTCGTCGAGCAGGTGCTCCGGGATGACGAGCGGCGGCAGGAAGCGCAGCACGTTGCCGTACGTCCCGGCGGTCAGCACCAGCACGCCGCAGGCGTGGCAGCGGCGCGCGATCTCCGCGGTCAGCTCGGGGTCGGGGTCCTTCGTGCCGGGCCTGACCAGCTCGATCGCGATCATCGCGCCGCGGCCCCGCACGTCCCCGATCGCCTCGTGCTTCGCCGCGAGCGCGCGCAGCCGGGGCAGCATGGTCTCCCCGATCCGCCGGGCCCGCTCGGTGAGCTTGCCCTCCTCGATCTCCTCCAGCACGGCGAGGGCCGCCTCGCACGCGAGGGGGTTGCCGCCGTAGGTGCCGCCGAGCCCGCCGCCGTGCACCTTGTCCATGATGTCGGCGCGCCCCGTGACGCCCGCCAGCGGCAGCCCGCCCGCGATGCCCTTCGCGGTGGTCACGATGTCCGGGACGATCCCCTCGTGCTCGCAGGCGAACATGTCGCCCGTCCGCGCGAAGCCCGTCTGCACCTCGTCGGCGATGAACAGGATCCCGTTCGCGCGGCAGAACTCCGCGATCGCCGGCAGGAACCCCGGCGCCGGCACGATGAACCCGCCCTCGCCCTGGATCGGCTCGACCAGCACCGCCGCCACGTTCGACGCGCCGATCTGCTTGCTGATCTGGTCGATCGCCTGCGCCGCCGCCTCCGGGCCGCAGTTCTCCGGCCCGGTCGGCCACCGGAACGGGTAGGCGAGCGGCATCCGGTACACCTCGGGCGCGTACGGGCCGAACCCCTGCTTGTACGGCATGTTCTTCGCGGTCAGCGTCATCGTCAGCAGCGTGCGGCCGTGGTAGCCGTGGTCGAACGCCACGACCGCCTGCCGGCCCGTCGCGTACCGGGCGATCTTGACGGCGTTCTCCACCGCCTCCGCGCCGCTGTTGACCAGGATCGACCGCTTCTCGTGGGCGCCGGGCGTGATCCGGTTCAGGTTCTCGCACACCGCCACGTACGACTCGTACGGCGCCACCATGAAGCAGGTGTGGGTGAACCGGTCCGCCTGCTCCTTCACCCGCGCGGCGACCCGCGGATTGGCGTTGCCGACGCCCGTCACCGCGATGCCGGAGCCGAAGTCGATCAGCGAGTTGCCGTCCGCGTCGACGACCACCCCGCCGCCCGCGTCCGTCACGTACACCGGCAGCACGCTGCCGACGCCGGGCGCCACCGCCGCGGCGCGGCGCTCCTGCAACTCCCGGGACCGCGGCCCCGGGATCTCGGTCACGACGCGTCGCTCCTGCGGCAGGCGCTCGCCGCCGCTCAGGTTCTGGCTGGTCATGGCGCGAACATAAGCCGAACGGCCCCTACGATGAACCGTACGGGACGGCGAAATCCGTCCAAAGATTTGGACGCGCTGAACACAAGAGGGCCGAACACGGGACGGAGGGGTCCGGGTGCCGCCGACGCTGGCCGCCGTGGCGGCCCTCCCCCAGCTCGGCCTGCGCCCCCTCACCGGCGCCCTGCCGGACGCGCCCGTCGTGTGGGTCGCGGTCAGCGAGCTGGAGGACCCGACCCCGTTCCTCGAAGGCGGCGAGCTCGTCCTCACCACCGGCATGCGCCTCACCCCCGGCGGCGCCGCCGGCTACGTCGACCGGCTCGTGGGGCGGGGCGTCGCCGGGCTCGGCTTCGCGGTCGGCGTCATCCACCCCGACGTCCCGCCCGAGCTGCTCGCCGCCGCCCGCGACCGGGGCCTCGCGCTGCTGGAGGTGCCGCGCCCCACCCCGTTCATCGCGATCGGCAAGGCGGTCTCGCGGATGCTGGCCGCCGAGTGGTACGAGGACGTCACCCGCGCCTTCCAGGCCCAGCGGGAGCTGACCCGCGCCGCGCTCACCGGGCCGGGC
>NZ_JBEYYT010000827.1:0-1966 GCF_040645715.1 Spirillospora sp. NPDC046719
CGCCGTCGCGGGCGAGCCGGTCGCGCAGGAAGGCGATCGCCTCCGCGGTCAGCTCGCGGGCCGCGCCGGGGGTCCAGCCGCCGCGGTCGGTCAGGTCGAGGACGTCCTCGCCCGGGACGGGCGCGGCGGCCGGGCCGGGAAGGGCGACCGGCACCCGGTCGATCCGGTGGAGCAGGTCGTGGGCGGGCGCCAGCCGGCCGGGGTCCACGTCCCGGAGCCGCAGGGAGTCGATGGAGGCGACGGGCTTTCCGTCCCGGTCGGCGAGGGTGATCGCGTATCCGGACGCCGTGCCCTGGAAGGTCGCGTGCACGCGCAGCGCCGAGGCGCCGGGCGCGTGCAGGCGCACGCCGGTCCAGGCGAACGGCAGCGGTATCCGCCCGTTCGCGGGTGGGGTCGCGCCGAGCAGGCCGGTGGCCTGGAGCGCGGCGTCCAGCAGGGCCGGGTGCAGGCCGAAGCCCTCGGCCTCGCTCCCGCCGGGCAGCTCCACCTCCGCGAAGACCTCCTCCCCGCGCCGGTAGGCGGCCCGCAGTCCCTGGAAGGCGGGCCCGTACTCGTAGCCCTCCGCGGCCTTCCGCTCGTAGAAGTCCTCGACGGGGACGGGTTCGGCATCCGCGACCGGCCACGGGAGCCGCTCCGCGACGTGGAGCCCGTCGGACAGCCGGCCCGTGGCGTGCCTGGTCCAGCCGCCCTGGCCGCGCCGCGCGTGGATCGCCACGTCCAGATCGGCGACCACGACCCTGATCTCCACGTCGTCGTCGCCGGGAACGGTCAGCGGCGCCTCGATGACGAGCTCGTCCAGCGTGGTGCGACCCGTCTCGGCGCCCGCGCGCAACGCCAGCTCGACCAGCGCCGATCCGGGCAGCACCGTCGTGCCCGCGACGGCGTGGTCGGCGAGCCATCCGTGGTCGCGGAGCGAGAGGCGGCCGGTGAGGACGGCGCCGTCGGGCAGCGGGACGGCGGCGCCGAGCAGCGGATGCCGCGCGTCCTCGATCCCGGCGGCGGTCAGGTCGCCCTGGCCGCGCCCGCCCTCCAGCCAGTAGCGCCGGTGCTGGAAGGCATAGGTGGGCAGGTCCGCGCGCCTGTGCGGGCCGGGCCCGAACGCGCGGCTCCAGTCGACCGCGACCCCGGAGACGTGCGCCTCCCCGGCCGAGCGCAGGAACCGGTCGAGGCCGCCGTCGTCGCGGCGCAGCGTGCCGACGGCCACGGACGGTTCCGCGACGGTCTCCGCGATGCCCGGTACCAGGACGGGGTGGGCGCTGACCTCGACGAACGCCTGGAACCCGTCCTCGGCGAGGGTCTCGACGGCGTCGGCGAAGCGGACCTGGCGCCGCAGGTTGCGGTACCAGTAGCCGCCGTCGAGTTCGGTGGTGTCCAGCCATCGTCCTTCGACCGTGGAGAAGAACGGGATGTTCGACGCCCGCGGAGCGATCCCGTCCAGCAGGTCCGCCAGTTCGCCCTGGATCGACTCCACGTGCGAGGTGTGCGAGGCGTAGTCGACCGGGATCCGGCGCGTCCGCACGCCCTCGGTTTCCAGCGCCGCCTGGAGGGTGTCCAGGGCCTCCGGTTCCCCGGCCACGACGACCGAGGCGGGCGCGTTGACCGCGGCGATCTCCAGGCCAGGCGCTAGGCGGGCGGCGGCCTCGTCAACCGGGAGCGCCACCGACAACATGCCGCCGCGTCCGGCAAGGCCGCGCGCGATGGCCTGGCTCCGCAGCGCCACCACCCGCGCCGCGTCCTCCAACGACAACGCGCCGGCCACGTGCGCGGCGGCGATCTCACCCTGCGAATGCCCCACCACCGCGTCAGGACGGACACCGAACGACTCCCACAACCGGGCCAGGGCCACGTTCACCGCGAACGACGCCGGCTGCACCACGTCCACCCGCTCCAGCGGGCCGCGCAGCTCCTCGGCGAGCGACCAGTCCACGTACGGCTTCAACGCCGCCTCGACCTCCGCCAGAGCGGC
>NZ_JBEYYT010000828.1:0-1966 GCF_040645715.1 Spirillospora sp. NPDC046719
GCACCGTCGCGGCGCGGTTCGCCCACGCGGCCCGGCAGGCGGCCGCGGCCGCGCTGCGCGGCTCGTACGTCGTCGCCGCCACCGTCGGGTACGCCGACGGGCGGCCGACCCTGCGCGCCGCGCGGGACCTGCCCGACCTCGCCGAGCTGGCGCCGCAGCTGGCCGACGGGGTGCTGCGCCCCCTCACCACGCCCGCCCGCGTCCGCTGCGGCACCCCGGAGTGGTCGTGCTGAGGCGGCTGAGCGCGGCGCTGGCCGCGGCCGCCCTCGCCGTCCCGCCGCTGGTCCCGGGCACCGCGCACGCCGACCAGGTGCGGGACGCGGTGACGGCGGTGCTGGAGTCCCTGGACGTCCCGGAGGCGTGGGCGCTGGCACGCGGCGCGGGCACCACCGTCGCGGTCCTGGACTCGGGCGTGGACCCGGAGCAGCCCGACCTCGCGGGCTCGGTGACGACCGGCCCCGACTACACCGAGGGCGCGTCGCCGCGCGGCGTCCCGCCGAAGCGGCTGCACGGCACCAACATGGCGTCCCTCATCGCCGGTCACGGGCACGGACCGGGCGGCGGCCTCGGCGTGGTCGGGGTGGCGCCGCAGGCCCGGCTGCTGTCGCTGCGGGTGATCCTGGAACGGGACGAGCCGGGCTTCGCGGCGTTCACCGGGAACCGCCGCTACGCGGGGACGATCGCGGACGGCGTCCGGTACGCCGTCGACCACGGCGCCGACGTGATCAACCTGTCGCTCGGCCGCTCGTACCCGACCGAGCGGGAGCGCGCCGCCGTCGCCTACGCGATCGGCCGGAACGTCGTGGTGGTCGCGGCGGCCGGCAACGGCGGCGCCGACCGGACCGCCAGGCGCGGCGGCCACGCCCGGTACTCCTATCCGGCGTCGTTCCCCGGCGTCATCTCGGTCGCGGCCGTGGACGCGCGGGGCCGGCACGCGAACTTCTCCAACCGCAACTCGGCCGTCAGCGTGTCGGCGCCCGGCGTCCAGATCGTCGGCGCGGGGCCCGGCGACCGGTACTGGATCGGCGACGGCACGAGCCCCGCGACCGCGTTCGTGTCGGGCGTCGCGGCGCTGGTCAGGTCGCGGCATCCGGGGCTGGCCCCGGCGCTGGTCGCGCAGGCGGTCGCGGCGAGCGCCCGGCACCGCCCGGCCGGCGGCTACGACCTCGGTGTCGGCTTCGGCCGGGTCGACGCGCTCGCCGCGCTGACCGCGTCCGACGCGCTCGCGGGCGCCCGCACGGGCGGCGCGGGGCTGCCCGCCGGGCGCCGGTTCGCGGCCGGGGACGTCCGGCCCGTCCAGGTCGTCCACCGGTCGGGCGCGCTCGTGGTCACCTGCGTCGCCGTCTGCGCGCTGTGCCTGGCGGGGCTGGTGGCGGCCGGGTGGCGGTCGCGTGACGAGGGCTGGAGAATCGTCGCATGTGGTCGGAACCTGACGAGTACGCCGAGGCGGTCCTGGACACGGTGGACCGCATCCCGCCGGGCCGCGTCCTCGCGTACGGGGACATCGCCGAGATGGTGGGGCGGGGCGGGCCGCGGCAGGTCGGACGGGTGATGTCGCTGTTCGGCGGCGGGGTGCCGTGGTGGCGGGTGATCCGCGCGGACGGCCGCCCGCCGAGCTGCAACGAGGTCGAGGCGCACGAGCACTACCGGGCCGAGGGCACCCCGCTGCGTCCGGACGGCCGCCGCGTCGACATGGCCCGCGCCCGCTGGGACGGCCGCCCCTGACCGGCGGGCGCGCGTGACCCGCGGGCGCGCGTGACCCGCGGGCCCGTCAGGACCCGCGGGCCAGGCGCGGTGCGGGTCCGTCAGGAGGTGCCGGCGGGGTGGAGGCGGCGGGCCGCCAGCACCACGACCAGCAGCACGGCGGGGCTGACCGCCGCCGCGACGATCGGCGCGTGCGCCATCAGCGCCCCGGCGACGCGCAACCCTGCGTACAGCGCGATCGGAAGAGAACACCGCTGAACAC
>NZ_JBEYYT010000829.1:0-1959 GCF_040645715.1 Spirillospora sp. NPDC046719
CCCCTCCAACTCCCGCTTTGACGGCCTTAGGGTCCTCGCCCGGGCCATCACCCCGGCCGTGGCGCGCCTCCAGTACCGAAGCCCAAAACGCTCCCCCCCCCCCCCCGGCCGCGGGGGCGCCCCGCGCGCCCCGGCGGCCCTGTCGTACCCGGCTGCCAGACTGCCCCGCATGACCGAGGACGAGTTCTGGGACCTGGTCGAGCGGTCCCGCGGCCACTCCCCCGACCCGGGCCGCCGGCTGGCCTGGCTCGAAGAGCGGCTCGTCCGCCTGCCGCCGGCGGAGATCGCCGACTTCCAGGTCCGCCAGGACGAGACGCGCCTGCGGTCGGACACCCACGCGCTCTGGGGCGCCGCGTACCGGATCATGGGCGGCCTGTGCTCGATGGACGCCTTCTGGTACTTCCAGCCCTGGCTGATCGGCCAGGGCCGCCGGACGTTCCACCTCGTCACCGCGGCCCCCGACCTGCTGGCGGAGCTGCCCGGCATCCGGCGCCTCGCGGGCCGCCCGATGGGCGGATGGTCGGACGCGGAATGGCCGGAGTGGGAGTCGTTCAACTACCTGGCCGCCACCGCCTACGAGCGCCTCACCGGAGACGAGGACGGCCTGAGCGACGCCCTGCTCGCCCGCGGCCACGAGACGCCGTACGACACCGCGCCCGCCGACCCGTCCTGGGACTTCGACGACCCTGCGGAGATCGCCCGGCGGCTTCCCCGGCTCTCCGCCCTCTTCCCGGCGCGGGCGCGAGGCTAGCGTGGGCCCGGGCGAGTCGATCTTCGTGAGGAGGCCGGTATGAGCGTCGCGCTGTTCACGCTGGGCGGGACGATCGCGATGGCGGGGCACGGTCCCGGCCGCGACGGCGGGACGGTCGTGGCGCGGCTGAGCGGCGCCGACCTGATGGCCGCCGTCCCCCGGCTGGCCGGCGTGGGCGTGCCGCTGGAGGTGCGGGACATCGAGGCCGTCCCGAGCGCCCGGCTGACGTTCGCGCGGATCCTCGACCTGGTGCGGCGGGCGTCGGACGCGGTGCGGGACGGCGCGCTCGGCATCGTGGTCACGCAGGGCACCGACACACTGGAGGAGACGGCGTTCCTCGCCGACCTGCTCTGGACCCATGACGAGCCGTTCGTGATGACGGGCGCCATGCGGAACCCGACGCTGGCGGGCCCGGACGGCCCCGCCAACCTGCTCGCGGCCGCGCACGTGGCCGCGGCGCCGCAGGCGCGCGGGCTCGGCGCGCTGGTGGTCATGAACGACGAGATCCACGCGGCGCGGTGGGTGCGGAAGGCGCACAGCACGAGCACCGGGGCGTTCACGTCGCCGAACGCCGGTCCGATCGGGTTCGTCCACGAGGGGCGGGTCGGCGTGCACGGCGGAGTGCCGCGCCGCGCGCCCGTCGAGGTCGACGCGGCGGCGCTGGCCAGGGTGCGGGTGGGGCTCCACACCGTCGTGCTGGACGACGATCCGTCGATGATGAACGCGGAGGGGTGCGACGGGTTCGTCGTGGCGGGCTTCGGGGTGGGGCACGTGCCCGCCTCGTTCGCGCCGGTACTGGGCGATCTCGCGCAGCGCGTGCCGGTGGTGCTCGCGTCGCGGACGGGGGCCGGGCCGGTGCTGCGCGACACCTACGGCGCCGCCGGCTCCGAGACCGATCTCCAGCGGCGCGGGCTGATCAACGCGGGGATGCTCGACCCCTACAAGGCCCGCGTCCTGCTGCGGGTCATGCTCGCCGCGGGCGCCGGCAGGGACGGCGTCGCCGCCGCGTTCGCCGAGCGCGGGTGACGGCGCGGGCGACAGTGCGGGTGGTCACGCGGACGCGAGGCGGAGGCCGGTGTCCGTGGCGGCGATCAGCGTCCCGTCCGTGCTCAGCGCCAGGTCGTTCACCCGGGCCGGCAGGAGGACGCGGCGGCACGGCGTGACGGACGCGGCGTCCCACACCAGCAGCTCGCCGCCGACGTCGGCGG
>NZ_JBEYYT010000830.1:0-1957 GCF_040645715.1 Spirillospora sp. NPDC046719
CGTCGCGATCGACCCGCGGGTGGAGCGCGGCGAGGCGGGCCGGCGACGACGCGGCGAGGAACTGCAGCGCGAGCATCCCGAGCGTGCCGGCGCCCACCACCGCGACCGTCTCGCCGGGACGCGGCGCCGCGTGCCGGACGGCCCCGGCGATGACCGCGGCCGGCTCCAGCAGCGCCGCCGCGCGCAGGTCCGCGCCGGGCGGCAGCACGTGCAGCAGCCGGGCCGGGACCAGCAGGTGGTCGGCGAACGCGCCGGGCCGGGTGAAGCCCGTCTCGTCGTAGCGGGCGGCGCACAGGTTCGGCGCGCCCTCGCGGCAGCGCCCGCACGCCATGCAGCCGCGGAACCCCTCGCCGACGACGGGCGCGCCGACCAGCGACGGGTCGGTGTCGGGGCCGACCGCCTCGACCGTGCCGGACCACTCGTGCCCGGGGACGACGGGGTAGCGGGAGAAGCCCTCGGGGCGCGCGCCGTCGAACAGCTCGCGGTCGCTGCCGCACAGTCCGGCCGCGGCGATCCGGACGCGGGCCTCGCCGCGGCCCGGCTCCGGCGGGTCGCCGGCGTCGATCCGCCAGCGGCCCGGCGCCTCCACGAGCACCGCGCGGCTCAACGGCGCGTCCCGCGGAAGTGCCAGTCTTCGGCGTACAGGTCGAAGTCGGCGTGCTGCTGGGGGAAGGCGGCGACCGCGTCGAGGTCCAGCTCGACGCCGAGGCCGGGCGCCTCCGGCAGGGCGAAGTGGCCGTCGACGACCTGCGGGGCGCCCTTCGCGACGTCCTTGACGGCGGCGTCGGCGAAGTCGTTGAAGTGCTCCAGGATCTTGAAGTTGGGGGTGCAGACGCCGAGCTGGAGGCTCGCGGCGGTCAGCACCGGCCCGCCGACGTTGTGCGGCGCGACCTGCACGTAGTAGGTCTCGGCGGTCGCGGCGAGCTTGCGGACCTCGGCGATGCCGCCGCTGTGCCCGACGTCGGGCTGCAGGACGTCGGCGGCCTGCAGCTCCAGCAGCTCGCGGAACTCGATGCGGTCGTGGACGCGCTCGCCGGTCGCGATCGGCAGCCCGGTGTGCGCCGACACCTTGGCGAGCGCCTTGAGGTTCTCCGGCGGGACGGGCTCCTCCAGCCAGGCCGGGTCGAACCGGGCGAGCAGGCCGGCGAGCCGGATCGCGGTGGCGGGGGAGAACCGGCCGTGCATCTCGATGAGCAGCTCGACGTCGGGGCCGACCGCGTCCCGCACCGCCTCGACCAGGTCGATGGCCAGCACCGTCCCGGCGTGGTCCAGCTCCATCCGCCCCGCGCCGAACGGGTCGAGCTTCAGCGCCGTGTACCCGCGCTCCACGACGCGCTTGGCCGCCGCGTGGAAGTCCTCGGGGGTCCGGTCGACGGTGTACCAGCCGTTCGCGTAGGCCTTGACGCGGTCGCGCACCTTGCCGCCGAGCAGCCGCCACACCGGCTGGCCGAGGGCCTTGCCGATGATGTCCCAGCACGCCATCTCGACGCACGCGATGCCGGACATGACGATCTCGCCCGCGCGGCCGAAGTCGCCGTACTTCATCCGGTGGACGAGGTCCTCGACGTCGAACGGGTCGCTGCCGGCGATGTGCCTGCGCTCCGCCTCGGCGAGGTAGCCGACCAGCGCGTCGGTGTGGCCGAGCATCCGCGCCTCGCCGACGCCGGTGAGGCCCTCGTCGGTGCGGACGGTCACGAACGTGAGATTCCGCCACGGGGTCCCCAGGACATGGGTGCCGATCTCGGTGATGCGCAACGTGCCGCCCCTCTCGAATCAACCTGGCACTAGCTTGTGTTAGCGCTAACATTCGCGCCCTGCGGAACCGGTCCCTCCCTCGCCCGGGGGTCAGCGGCCGCCGGGCCGCACGGCGGTGCTCTCCCTCACCACGAGCTCCGGTTCCACGGTGCGGCGCGCCGGCGGGCCGGCGCCCTCGCCCGCGGGGTCGTCGACGCGTTCC
>NZ_JBEYYT010000831.1:0-1954 GCF_040645715.1 Spirillospora sp. NPDC046719
TACAACATTTTGGTAGTTATTTAAAATAAAAATTTCAATTTTGAAGTATATCACTTGACACTTCGAAAATGAAGTATTATACTATTGTCTAGATACTTCAATTTTGAAGTATCTAGAAAGAAGGTGAAGTAAAATAATGTATTTAACATCAGAAATTAAAACTGCTCTACGCAAAAAACGAGGAGTGCTAGATTTAACAAAAGGTGAAGCTGCCAATCAGCTTGGTATTAATCGTCTTACTTATGGACGTCTTGAAAGCCCAACACGTAATGAGAAAGTACGTCAGAGTACATACGAACGCATTACCGAGTGGCTCGCTAAGGACTATTAAAAAAACGCACCGCCCAGTACGTTGAAATTGAGAACAATGAAGTCAGTCGTTGAGATACGATATTGCGTATTAAACGCTAGAAAGAAATTTAATAATGAAAGACTTAGCATTTTTAACCAGTCCTGACATGAGTAAAGCGGAAGTTGTGACTAACCATATCGTTATTGCTGAATATGCAGGAATCGAAAGGACATCGTTACGTTTACTCATCAATAAACATAAAAAAGATTTTGAGCAATTCGGTAAGTTGATATTTGAAATATCGACCTTGCCAGATAGTCGAGGTCAAAAAGTAAAAATCTATCAACTTAATAGAAATCAAGCCATGTTGATGATTACTTATCTGGATAATACAGAAGTAGTTAGAAATTTTAAAATCGCTCTTGTAAAACGATTTGATGAAATGGAGAAGGAACTCTATGCAAGAAAAATTGCAAGAGCAGTTGAAAAGCCGAAAGGAATTACTCTTCATCAAGCTATTTCTGAGTGGAATCATTACTCACGACATGGTAATACATGGCATACGATTATTAGAAGTTTGCTTGCTACAACAGTAACAGGACTGACAAAGAAGCAAATTCAAGCTAGAGATACTGACTGGCGAAAAGAAAAAACGCTCCTAGACCTCCTTGATTCGGTGGAAATGGAACGTTACAAAATGCTTGAAAGTATCGCAATAGCCATGATTGAAGCTGGTTCCGATTACGAACCACTCAAAGTTGCTATTAAAGCAACAATGACAACAAAAAAAGTCCACACCGACCAAAGTAGAGACTTTTAAACTATAAGTAAGGCAAGCTCTTCATGAGTTTTGCT
This sequence comes from Spirillospora sp. NPDC046719, assembly GCF_040645715.1. Classification (NCBI taxonomy): domain Bacteria; kingdom Bacillati; phylum Actinomycetota; class Actinomycetes; order Streptosporangiales; family Thermomonosporaceae; genus Spirillospora; species Spirillospora sp. NPDC046719. The sequence goes on from NZ_JBEYYT010000831.1 coordinate 1,148, forward strand.
TTACTCAAATTATAACATATTTGAGGAGAAACACAAATGACAGAATTTATAACCATTGATGAAGCGAAGCTATTATTCACACAGTGCTTAGCAAAATCGAGACACCACATTGAAGTGGATGATGTCACTGACAAACTTTTTGATGGTAAAAGCGTAGCTACCTTTACTTTTATGGGGAATGGCTATCAAGTGGAATTGGAGGCTTAAAATGCAATCATCTACTTTCAAAATAGAAGATTTAGAGAAAGCACGAACTTTTGAAAATAAACATTTTTTAATTCTCTCTGTAAAAATGAATTCTGAAATTGGACATCAAGTTTTTTTAAAAAGCATAAAAAACAAAAAAACAGTAATTATTTTCAATCAAAATAAAGCTCCTCTTTGTATCAAAGTATCTCATGAGTTTGCACAAAGTTGGAAACTGAAAAAACAAGCTGAAACTAAGAAAAGAGATAAAGTATGAAATTTATAAAAATGGACGTTATAAGCACAGAAATACTACCTACTTGGTTGGTTAAACCTAGTCGTGCTGAAGTAAGAAAAATATTAATTGTCAATGAAACTAAAGCCCCAAAGTTGCATATAAGACTTAAACGAGGAGGGAAATCATGAGCATCTTATCATTTGAAGCAGAGCAGGAACTGACTCAATCAGTATTAAATCGTGTTGATAAATTAGTTGAGGCAAGAGTTGAACAAAGTCGTGAGTTCCCATATGTGCAACAAGCTGAATTATTGAAAGAACTGAACATTTCAACCACATATTTAGCTAAACTTCGGGCACAAGGATTAAAGCTATTGATTTTAG
>NZ_JBEYYT010000832.1:0-1939 GCF_040645715.1 Spirillospora sp. NPDC046719
CGCCATGACGGCGACTCGCCGCGGGTGAACGCCGTCCGGTCAGCCGGGGCGGCGGCAGCGGGCGAACAGCCAGGTGCCCGGCCACGACCACAGCGGCAGCCGCCGCTCCACGGCCATCGACAGCCGCAGGGCCTCGTTCGCCAGCGGGTGCAGGGGAGCGAGGTCCTCGCGGCGCGTCGTCCGGTGCCGGAGCCGGCGCAGCACGGGACGCAGCAGCACGCCGCGGCTCCACAGCCGCTCCAGCAGCAGGCCGGCGCCTTCGAGGAGCTCGGTGAGGGCGTCGCGGGTGTAGCGGCGGACGCGCCCGAGCGCGACGTCGTGCGCCGACCACAGGCCCATGTCGCACGGGACGCACACCAGCGCCGTCCCGCCGGGCTTCAGCACGCGGGCGATCTCGGCGGCGGCGCGCTCGTGGTCGTCGATGTGCGCCAGCACGTCCATCGCGAGCGCCAGGTCGTACTGCCCGCCGGGGAGCGGGAGGTAGCGGGCGTCGCCCTCGTACGCCTCGACGCCGTGTGCGCGCGCGAGCGCGACCGCACCCGGGTTCAGGTCGATGGCGGTCGTCCGCCAGCCGTGCCCGGCCAGCATCCGCGCGTCCGCGCCCGCCCCGGCGCCGACGTCGACGGCCGTGCCGGGCACGCTGAACCGCAGCAGCTCACCGGAGACGATCGCGCGCCGTTCCCGGTACCACCAGTTGTCATGCTCGATTCCCGAGATCCGCTGCAGCTCGATCGTGTCCACGGGACAAGGCCACGCCATCGCGGCGGCGCGTTCCACCGTCGTCGCCGATCGCATGCCGATCGTTGACCCGCGCTTGAACCGGCTCCGAGCCTCGGCGGGCCGTCAGCGCCTGCGGCGCCGCACCAGCCAGCGGATCACCAGCAGCAGCACGACGAGCCCGCCCGCCGCCGGGACGGCCCGCTTCACCAGCGACGGTCCGGCGACCTCCAGCAGGTCGATCGCGTCGTCGTCGCGCGCGAGCCGCAGCGGCGGCCGCTCGGACGGTGCCGCGTGCCGCGGCGCGGCCGGTACGGGCTGCGCCACCTCCGCCTTCGCCGGTTCCGGCTCGGCGGGCTTCACCGGCTCGGCGGCCTTCTCGGCGGCCTGCTCAGGGGCCTTCTCGGCGGCCGGTTCGGGTTCAGGCGCCGGCTCCTCGGCCGGAGCCTCCGGTTCCGGCGCGGCCTCCTCCCGCACGGGCGCCGCGGGTGCGGCCGTCGCGGCGGCCTCGGCCACGGGGGCCTCCGGGGCCTCGGGGGCCTCCGGCTCGGCCGGCGACTCCAGCTCCGCCGCGAGCGCCTTCGCGAACCGCGCGATGATCTTCGAGCCGACCTCGGACAGGATGTTGCGGCCGAACTGCGCGGGCCGCCCCGTCACGTTCAGCTTGGTGCGCACCGACACCAGGGTCGTGCCGTCCTCCTGCTGGCGCAGCTTCGCCTGGACGGTCGCCGACGCCGTGCCGGAGCCGCGCGCCTCCTTCGCGGCGGCCTCCATCGTGACGGTGCGGGACGACTCGTCGGCCGCGACGATGCGCGCGGTGCCCCGGTAGGTGATGGTCATCGCGCCGACCTTCACCTTCATCCGGCCCGCGTACTCGTCGCCGTCGACCGAGTCGAGGGTCGCGCCCGGCATGCACGACGCGACGCGCTCCACGTCGAGCAGCACCGACCAGGCCCGATCCACCGGCACGGGGACGGTGAATTCGTGGTCGAGCTCCATGATCATGGTCCTTATCGTCCGGTGTACTTCCTCGCGACCCTACGGCGATCACCCGGGCGCCGCCAGTGCGGGGTGGCCCCACACTCGCGGCGGCACGGGCGACCGCGCGGCCGGGCCCCGGGGCGGGGGGCCCGGCCCCCCGCCCCCCCCCACGCCCCCGCCGCCGGCGCGGGGGTGGGTAGAGGGGGGGGGGGGGGGTGTGGGTGGGGGAAAAAGTGTTTAT
>NZ_JBEYYT010000833.1:0-1911 GCF_040645715.1 Spirillospora sp. NPDC046719
GCGGGCGCCGTCGCGCTCGCGCGGCAGCATCACGTTCTCCACCGCGGTGAGCGCGGGGATCAGGTTGAGGTCTTGGAAGACGTAGCCGACGGCGCGGCGCCGCAGCGCCGCCCGCGCGGCCGGCCCGAGCGCGCCGAGGTCGGCGCCCGCGACGGCGACCCGGCCGGAGGTCGGAGCGTCCAGCCCGCCGGCGAGCGTCAGCAGCGTCGACTTGCCGGAGCCGGACGGGCCCATCACCGCGACGAACTCGCCCTCCGCGACGTCGAGGCTCACGTCCCGCAGGGCGTGCACGAGCCCGGCGCCCGTCCCGTGGTCGCGGGACACGTCCCGCATCGCCAGCACGCTCACCGGCTCGTCTCCTCGATCGGCGCGTCCTGCGGCGCGGCGGCGGGCGGGCCCGCGGACGGGCTCGCGGACGGGGCGGCGGGGGCGGTCCGGACGACGAACGCCTCGCAGTGGTCCAGCCACCGGACCTCGGCCTCCGCCTGGAAGATCATCGACTCCAGGACGAGCCGCCAGGCGCGGTCGCCCCGGTCGGACGGGTCGGCGGGCGCGGCGGCCTTCACCCGGGTGAGGTCCTGGAGGGTGCGCAGGGTGGCGGTGCGCTGCGCCTGGACGACCTGGCGGACGTCGACGCCGGGCGCGGTGACGGCCATCGCCAGCTTGATCGCCAGCTCGTCGCGGGGCCGGTCGGCGCGGGCCACCGGGGTGGCGAACCACTCCCGCACGTCGGCCTCGCCCGCCGGGGTGATCCGGTAGACGAACCGCCCCTCGTCGTCGGCCCCGACGCGGGTGACCAGTTCGTCGCGTTCGAGCCGGGACAGCGTGGAGTACACCTGCCCGATGTTGAGCGGCCAGGACGATCCGGTGGACGCCTCGAACTCGGCGCGCAGCTGGTAGCCGTAGCGGGGCCCCTGGGACAGCAGTGCCAGCAGGCCGTGTCGTATGGACATGAACACTGAGTATGCATACGCGGTATCCCTTGCGCAATACCGCGTATGCATCCCGAAGGACACGCTACCGGAATTTCACTGTGCGCGACCATCTCACGCCTTACCGTGACCATGTCCCCGGACGATCAGGAGAGAAGCGTGACCTCCGACAGCACGATCAGCGTCCTGCGCGACGTCCTGCGCGTGTACGACCACCGGTACCTCGACCTCGACCGCCGGCAGCGGGAGCGGCTCGTCGACGGCACCCGCCGGGTCATCGGCGACGAGGGCCTCAGCGACGCGGCCCGCGCCGCGCTGCCCGCCGCCGACCGGCTGCGCGCGTTCTGCATCCAGTACGGCCTGCGCGAGGAGCTGGAGCGGCTGATCCGCGACGAGGTGGAGGGCAGCCCCGCGGGCGCCGTCGTGGTCGGCGGCCGGATCTACGCGATGTACCCCTACCTGCGCGGCGTCCCCCGGCAGGACGCCGACATCACCACCGAGGTCGGCGTCGAGCACCGCCTCGACGCGGTGTGCTGGCAGGGCCGGCGGGTGCGGATCCGCGGCACCGCCGTGCTCGAACGGGTCGAGACGAACCGCACGGCCGTGGACGTCATCCTGCGCGAGCGGACCACCGGCAAGGAGCACGTCTTCCCCGCCGGCCCGCGCTCCGCGCCGGACACCGGCACCGGCGGGTTCGAGGCGTTCGCCGACCCGTCCGGCGTCGCGCCCGGCCGCTGGGACGTGCACGTCGCCGCGACCGCGCACGGCGTGACCCGCGAGGCCCGCTTCGGCTCCCGCCGCGCGGACGGCCTGAAGACCGCGCCGCAGCGGCGCCCCGTCGGCGCGCACCACGTCTCGGTGTACTTCACCAAGGGCGGCCACCTGGCGCTGGTGGTCCGCGAGGACGCCGGCGCCACGTCCCTGCGCGCCCGCATCCGCCGCCGCCTCTCCCGCGCCTCCGCGCCCCGCTGAAGCGCGC
>NZ_JBEYYT010000834.1:0-1908 GCF_040645715.1 Spirillospora sp. NPDC046719
AGGCGCCAGCGGGGCGCGGCGAGCGCCTCCTCCGGCGGCGCGCCGCGCAGCAGCCGCACGAGGATCTGCAGGCCGACCTGCGGCTGGAGCCCGCCGCCGGTGCAGCCGAGGACCGCCCGGAACGTGCCATCGGAGCGCGTCGCGACGACCGGGACGAGCGTGTGCGGCGGGCGGCGCCGCGGCCCGTACTCGGCGGGCGAGCCGGGCGCCAGCGTGAACCCGGCGCCCCGGTTGTGGAGGTTGATGCCGGTTCCGGGCTCGAACAGGAGCGAGCCGAGGCCGGTGCCGTTCGACTGCTGAAGCGCGATGGACATGCCCCGGTCGTCCACGACGCAGACGCAGGCGGCGTCGCCGGACGGGAACGTTCCGCGCCGCCGCCAGTGCCGGGCCGGGTCGATCGCGGCGCGGAGCGCGGCGATGCGGTCCGGGCAGAGGAGCGCCTCCGCGTCCTGCTGCCCCCGCTCCCGCTCGGGGTCGTCGGAGGCGGCCAGCACCGACTCGGCGAGCAGGTGCGCCCAGCCGGGGTCGGCGGGGTCCGGCAGGTCGAGGCCCGCGGCGACCGCGAGCGCGGCGAGCAGCACGTGGCCCGGCGAGTTCGGCGGGGGCGTCCACACGTCGTGCCCGAACGCGCGGACGCCGAGCGGCCGCGTCCACTCCGCGCAGGGCTCGGCGAGGTCGGACGGCGCGTAGAGCCCGCGTCCCGCCCGGAGTAGCCCGTCGCCGAACTCGCCCTGGTAGAACCCCGCGCGTCCCTCGGCGACGACGGCCCGCAGCGCGCGGGCGATCCCCGGGCGCCGCACCTGCTCGCCGGGACGGGACGGCCACGCGAGCCCGTCGCCGCCCGGCGCGTCCCGGCAGGCCGCGACGAGGCCCGGCGAGGCGGTGAACCCCCGCTCGGCGTGCAGCACCGCCGACTTCAGCACCTCCGCGAGCGGCATCCGGCCGTGCCGGGCGTGCAGCGCGAGCCAGCCGTCCACGCAGCCGGGGACGGTCACCGACCGCAGGTCGTGCCGGACCGGCATCCGGCGGCGGCCCTCCGCGCGCAGCGCCGCCGCGTCGGCGCCCGACCCGGCCCGGCCGGAGGCGTTCAGCGCGGCGGGCGGGCCCGGCCGGTCGTGGACCAGCGCGAACAGGTCGCCGCCCGGCCCGCAGCGGTGCGGCGCGACCACCGCCAGCACCGCGTTCGCCGCCACCGCCGCGTCGGCCGCCGACCCGCCGGCCCGCAGGATCGCGAGGCCCGCCGAGGACGCGCGGTGGTCGGCGGTGCAGATCATCGCCCGGTCGGCGGTACCGGTGATCTCCTGCTGATCCACCGGCGCGTTCACACTTTGACGGTAGTTGCCGGAGCGGCGGGCCGAAAGGCCCAGATGGCGGGCATTGTCAGCGGATCTGACAGGGCGCCCCGGGTGCAGTTCGGGCGGCGGGCCGCCCTCGGGGGAGGCCACGGCGGCGGGTGCGCGCCTGAAGACCGCGCCGCCGTGGCCCCGTCCCCCCCACCCGGCTGTGGAAGGCACCGGTTACAGGGGCGGCGGCCGCCGCGGGCCTCCGCCCCGCCCCCCAGCGAACCGGCGGGAACGCCTCCACAAGGTGCGAAGAAGCTTGCCGCGTACCCGCGCGTAGGTTCACGGCTCCGCCGGTCCCGTCGACGAGCGGTCGGTTTCCTGCGATGAGCGGGCCGCCCGAACCGGTGCGCCATGCTAAGTAGACCCTCAGGCCACGGTTCAGGGAGGCGGTATGACCGGATTCTTCGCCGGACGGACGCTCGACGGCGTGCGCGGCGACCTGCGGTCGGGCGCCGCGACGGCCGCCGGCCTGCTCGACCGCGCGCTGGAGTCGGTCGACCCGGCCCTCAACGCGTTCGTCACCGTGGACGCGGAGGGCGCGGCGGCCGCCGCCCGCGCCGCGGAC
>NZ_JBEYYT010000835.1:0-1907 GCF_040645715.1 Spirillospora sp. NPDC046719
CCGCGAGGAGCTCGCCGGCAGCGCCGCGGCGGCGGCGCGGGCCGCGGCGGCGATCGGGTTCCCGGTCGTGCTGAAGGGGTGCGGCCCGGACGTGGCGCACAAGTCCGACCTCGGGCTGGTGCATCTGGACCTGCGTTCGGCTGCGCAGGTGCGCGAGGCGTACCGGCGGGTCACCGCGCATCCCGGGGTCGACGCGGCGCTGGTCTGCGAGCAGGTGCGGGGCGGCGTCGAGACGGTCGTCGGGCTGGCGCACGACGAGCTGTTCGGCCCGACGGTGATGGCCGGGCTGGGCGGGGTCTTCGTCGAGGTGTTCCAGGACGTGGCGTTCCGGGTGCCGCCGTTCGACGAGGCCGAGGCGCACCGGATGCTGGCCGGGCTGCGCGGGTTCCCGCTGCTGGGCGGGGCCCGGGGCCGGCCGCGGGCCGACGTCGGCGCCCTGGTCGACGTGATCATGAAGGTGCAGCGGATGGGGCTGGAGCTGGACGGCGTGCTCGCCGAGCTGGACATCAACCCGCTCGCGGTCCTGCCGGACGGTGCGGTCGCGCTGGACGCGCTGGCCGTCGTCCACCCTTAGCTGACGCCCCATCAGTTCCGCCGCCGGGCGACCTTCCGGAATCGGCGGTCCGCCACTACCTTGTTTCTGACGACCCATCAGATAAGTGGGGGTGCACATCATGAGCCCGTCCTTCGGCGAGCTACCGAAGATCATCAGCGTCGACGACCACGTCGTGGAGCCGCCGCACGTCTGGCGGACCTGGCTGCCCGCCCGGCTCCGCGACCGCGGCCCGCGAATCGAGCGCCGCGGCATCGGCTCGGTCGAGCACATCGGCGGCGGCACCTACCGCCAGACCTTCGACGACGACGGCCCGCAGGCCGACTGCTGGGTCTACGAGGACCTCGTCTACATCCACAAGCGCCATGTCGCCGCCGTCGGGTTCGACCGCGACGACATGACGATGTCCCCCATCACCTACGACGAGATGCGGCCGGGCTGCTGGGACCCGAAGGCCCGGGTCGCCGACATGGAGCTCAACCATGTCGAGGCGTCCCTGTGCTTCCCGACCTTCCCCCGGTTCTGCGGGCAGACCTTCACCGAGGCCAAGGACCGCGAACTCGGCCTGGCCTGCGTGCGGGCCTACAACGACTGGATGGTCGAGGAGTGGTGCGGCGACTCGGGCGGGCGGCTGATCCCGCTCTGCCTGATCCCGCTCTGGGACGCCGAACTGGCGGCCCAGGAGGTGCGCCGCAACGCCGCGCGGGGCGTCCGGGCGGTCTGCTTCAGCGAGATCCCGCCGCACCTGGGGCTGCCGAGCGTCCACTCCGGCGCGTGGGACCCGTTCTTCGCCGCCTGCCAGGAGACCGGCACGGTCGTGAGCATGCACATCGGGTCGTCGTCCAAGATGCCGGCGACCTCGGCGGACGCGCCGCCCGCGGTCTCCGCCGCGCTGTCGTTCAACAACGCGATGGCCTCGCTGTGCGACTTCCTGTTCTCGGGGGTCCTGGTCCGCTTCCCGCGGCTGGAGGTCGCCTACTCCGAGGGGCAGATCGGCTGGCTGCCCTACGTCCTGGAGCGGGTCGACGACGTGTGGGAGGAGCACCGGGCCTGGGGCGGCGTGCGGGACGCCATCCCCGAGCCGCCGTCGACCTACTTCCACCGCCAGGTGTACGGCTGCTTCTTCCGCGACGTGCACGGGCTGGAGTCGCTGCACAGGATCGGCGTCGACCGCGTCACCTTCGAGACCGACTATCCGCACACCGACTCGACCTGGCCGCACACCAGGAAGGTGGCCGAGGAGATGTTCCAGGGCCTCGACGCCGAGACCGTCTACAAGATCACCCGCGGCAACGCGATCCGGATGCTGAAGCTCGACCTCGTCTGAGCGTCCCCCGCCGCCGCGCCCGGCGCG
>NZ_JBEYYT010000836.1:0-1905 GCF_040645715.1 Spirillospora sp. NPDC046719
GCCGGGACGTCCCGGCCGGTGGATCGGCTCATGCGGTGGGTGTCGGTGCGGTGCGGAGCGCGCTCAGGAGAGCGCGGCCATCTCCTTGTCGATCGCCCTCTGGTGCGCCTCGGCGTCCTCGCGCGCCTTCCGCGGGCTCCAGCGCCCGCTCATGACGAAGATGAACGGGATGAACACGACCTGGCCGCCCAGCGCCACGTACCACCAGGTCTGCCACTGCTTCGGCCCGTCCTTGGCCGCCTTCTGCACGTCCGCGCCGTGCTCCTTGAGGATCTTCAGCTGCGGCTGCGCCTTGGCGACCGTCTGCAGGCCGGCGACGCCGACCTCCTGCGCGGCCCGCGCCTGCAGCTCCGGCGGCGCCTGCCCGGCCGGGTACTTTGCGAGCTCGGCGAAGATCTGCGGGTGCGCGGTCGTGATGGCGAGGGCCTGCTGCGCCTGCGCGGACGCGGCCTTCACCTCGGCGCCGTGCTCCACGATCGGCGTCACCGAGTTCACCACGATCGGCACGAACAGCGCCGAGCAGGCCACGACGATCCGCAGGATCCAGCCCCACACGGCCAGCCCGGTCGCGGTCGCCGCCGGGTTGTGCTTCTCCACGGTCTCGGTGAAGCCCGCCATCCACGGCGCGTACGCGAGCCCGCCGAAGATCCCGATCCCGACGAACAGCCAGGCGAAGTCGTAGTAGCCGGTCTTCGGCTCGGTCGCCCACGCCGCGAAGACCGCCGTGCAGACCACCGAGCCGATGCCGCCGACGAGCATCAGCGGCTTGCGGACCCGGAGCCGGTCGGAGATCAGGCCGGCGACGACCAGCGCGATCGCGTTCGCCGCCCAGTACCAGTTGCCGAGCGCGTTGGTGCGCTGCTCGCTGTAGCCGAACGTCGCGGAGAAGTAGACGACGAAGTTGCCGACCGCGGCGTAGTACAGCAGCAGGTACACGCTGATCGCGAACGCCGAGCCGACGACGTCCAGCCGCAGCATCTGCCGCCAGCTGCCCTTGAGCTGCGCCTCCGGGTCCAGGCCGCGGGCGCGCGCCTCGATCAGGGCGCGGTCGCGCATGGTGACCATGACCTGGTCGCGCAGCGCCGGGGACAGCTCGCGCAGCCCGAACAGCGCGATGACGAACACCGCGAGCGCCGCGACGCCCGAGTAGGTCAGCTCGTCCTGCCAGCTGGAGCTGTCGAGGGTGTGGCTGGTCACGACGGTGACCACGAGGCTGCCGATGACCGGGCCCATCGTCCAGTAGCCCATGGCGGTGGCGCGGCCGAGCTGCGGGGAGAAGTCGCGGATCAGCGCCGGGGTGGCGACCAGCACGATGCCCTCGATGAGGCTGAGCACCGCGAACAGCGCCAGGTACACGCCCTTGTTCGGGGAGTGCGGCAGCACGAGCACGATCACGCCCGCGACCAGCAGGCCGTACACGACCAGGTTCGCGCGGCCCCACCGGTCGGCGAGCCCGGCGAACAGCGACGCGAACGCGCCGATCGCGTTGCCGATCACCGACAGCATGATGAAGTAGGTGAACGTCATGCGGTAGTGCTCCATGATGGAGGTCGCCACCGCGTACTGGATGTAGAGCAGGTAGTACAGGACGATCGTGGTGATCACCACGATGCCCAGGTAGAGGTAGCGGCGTCCCGTCTCCGGGTAGTGCGGCAGGTCCCGCCGCCAGAGCCGTGCCGCGAGGCCGGGCGGTGCGGCCGCGCCGCCGGGCGCGACGCCGTCGTTGGTGGACGATGAAACGGACATGTCAGGGACTCCTCCGGGCGCTGGTCTCCCCCGAGAACCGGTCCTAGAAAGGGCGCGGGGCGGCGTCGGCGAACGCGGCGGCGCGCTCGCGTCCGGCCGCCCGCACCGTGCCGGGCGGCCCGTACCGGGTGCCGCCGGCGATGGCGAGTGCCGCGTCGT
>NZ_JBEYYT010000837.1:0-1877 GCF_040645715.1 Spirillospora sp. NPDC046719
TTACGTATGCAATCAGTGACGGTCGAGCTTGGGGCCGCGTCCACCATGGAACTGGTGAACGCGCTCTCAACCATCGCCACTGAACTCGCATCGCGCGAAGCCCCTGAATCAGCGGCCACGTGTCTGGAACTCACCGAAACTCTCGTGGCCGCGTCCGATATGCAGGAAAGCGCGCTCGCCGGATTCATCGGCCGAGTCGACGCCTGCGGAGAGCAGGCCCGGTGGGGATATCCCTCTACCCAAGCGTGGCTGCGATCTCGGCTGGGCATGCGCGATAACCGGGTGAAAGAGCGTCTGGTGCTGGCGCGGCAGCGTCACCGCCTCCCGCAGGTGGCCGAACGCCTCGCCTCCGGAGAACTGTCCCACGGTTACGCCACCACCATCGCCGACTCGGTCTCGCGTCTTGACGACACCGACTGCACCGAGGCCGAGACCACGCTGCTGGGCATGGCCGATCAGGGCTTCTCGGCCGGGAAGGTCGCCGCGTTCGGCCGCCGCATCCGCGACCTCATCGCCGAACGCGACGACACAGAAGACGTCCCCGACGAGGACACCAAGCGCGGCTATGACAAGTCGTGGCTGACGACCACGCGTTCACTGGACGGCGGCCGGTACGTCAAGGGGTGGCTGAACCCCGAGGACGCCGCGATCTGGGACGGCACCCTGGCCCCATTGGCCAAGCCGGCCGGACCAGACGACCGTCGTGACCTCGCCGAACGGACGGCGGCGGCGTTGTCGAGTGTGCTGTCGGGTGGGCACAAGGCGTCCAAGGTCACCGTGATCTGCGACCTGGAGACGCTCACCGGAGGCAACGCCCCGGCCCGCCTGCCCGACGGGACCCCGATCCCCGCCGCCCAGGCCCGCCGCATCGCCCTGGCCGCCGGAGTCTCACCCCTCCTGCTCGGGCGCGGAAACACCCCGCTCTACCTCGGCTACCGGGAACGATTCGCCTCCGCAGCACAGCGACAGGTGCTGGAGACGCTCTATCCGTCCTGTGCGGTGCGGGGATGTGAGGTGCCCGGGGCGCTGTGCGAGGTCGACCACGTGCACGGATGGGCACTCGGGCGATCGCCCACCGACATCGACCAACTCGCACTCACCTGCGGATGGCACAACCGCTTCAAGCACAGTCGCCCCGACCAGATCCAGATCACCAAGAATCGGGACGGGCGATTCGTCTACCGGCTGCTGCCACCAGCTGACGCCAGAGGATCCGCGATCGGGACTGGACCACCAGGCGACATCGGCCCACCCGACTCGGCCCTCGACTGGGCCGCATAACCACCCACCACCGCAACACTGCACACGGCCATGCCTGGCGCCGGTCCGCCCGCATCCCCACCGATGACGGGCGGCCCCGGCATGCCCACACGCCAGGCGACCGCCTCACACCAGTCGCGGGCGCCCCACCAGACAGCCATTTGCGGAGACCACCCCCAGTTCACCCCGGCCACCACGCCGCCCCGGACCGAACCGCATAGCCGCCCCACCGCCGCATAACACCCATCCACCCCAGCCCAGGCCCTGCGCCGGTCCACCTGCAGCCACCCTCACGACAGGCGAGCCGCCCCCACGGCAGGGCCATGCCGACACGACAGCGCGATACACCAATGCAATAGCCGAGGCCGCCTGTCGAATGCAGTACGCCGACAGCCCACGGCCCGCAATGCCAGCGACCCGGCAACACACCACATCGGGGGCGGCTCGTTTCCGATCAGGTGTTGCGGTGTTGCCCTTGGGTTCTCTTCGGACCTCACGGAAGGGGGAGTCTCGCCCCTTGGTACCTGACGGAAGGGGGTGGTGGGGTGGCGCGACCCGGGGCGGGGCAGGCGGAGCCTGCCCCCAACACCTGCCCAGGGGCCGCAGAGGCTCCAAAG
>NZ_JBEYYT010000838.1:0-1868 GCF_040645715.1 Spirillospora sp. NPDC046719
GGGTACTATTTACGTATGCAATCAGTGACGGTCGAGCTTGAGGCCGCGTCCACCATGGAACTGGTGAACGCGCTCTCAACCATCGCCACTGAACTAGCCCAACGCGAAGCCCCGGAATCAGCGGCCGCGTGCCTGGAACTCACCGAAACCCTGGTGGCCGCGTGCGATATGCAGGAAAGTGTGCTCGCCAAATTCATCGGCCGAGTCGACGCCTTCGGAGAGCAGGCCCGGTGGGGATATCCCTCCACTCAAGCGTGGCTGAGATCTCGACTTGGCATGCGCGATAACCGGGTGAAAGAGCGTCTGGTGCTGGCGCGGCAGCGTCACCGTCTCCCGCAGGTGGCCGAGCGCCTCGCCGCCGGGGACCTGTCCCACGGTTACGCCGTCACCGTCGCCGACTCGGTCTCGCGTCTTGACGACACCGACTGCGCTGAGGCCGAGACAACTCTGCTCGGGATGGCCGATCAGGGCTTCTCGGCCGGGAAGGTCGCGGCGTTCGGCCGCCGCATCCGCGATCTCATCGCCGAACGCGACGACACAGAAGATGCGCCGGATGAGGACACCAAGCGGGGCTATGACAAGTCGTGGCTCACGACCACGCGCTCGCTGGACGGCGGCCGCTACGTCAAAGGCTGGCTGAACCCCGAAGACGCCGCGATCTGGGACGGCACGCTCGCTCCGTTGGCCAAGCCGGCCGGACCCGACGACCGCCGCGACCTAGCCGAACGCACTGCAGCAGCGCTGTCGAGCGTGCTCTCAGGCGGACACAAGGCGTCCAAGGTCACCGTCATCTGCGACCTGGACACCCTCACCGGAGGCAACGCACCCGCCCGTCTCACCGACGGCACCCCGATCCCTGCCGCACAAGCCCGCCGCATCGCCTTGGCCGCCGGAGTCTCGCCCCTCCTGCTCGGGCGCGGGAACACCCCGCTCTACCTGGGCTACCGGGAACGCTTCGCCAGCGCAGCACAGCGGCAGGTGCTGGAGACGCTCTACTCCTCCTGCGCGGTGAGGGGCTGCGAGGTCCCCGGCACGCTGTGCGAGGTCGACCACGTGCACGGATGGGCGCTCGGACGATCGCCCACCGACATCGACCAACTCGCCCTCACCTGCGGATGGCACAACCGCTTCAAGCACAGTCGCCCCGACCAGATCCAGATCACCAAGGATCGGGACGGGCGATACGTCTACCGGCTGCTCCCTCCAGCCGACGCCCGACCCGCAAAGGGAAACGGGCCACCGGGCAGCATCGGCCCACCCGATAGCCCCGCGCTCGACTGGGCCGCATAACCACCCACCACCGCAACACCACTCCCAGCCATGCCCTGTGCCGGTCCGCCCGCATCCACACTGATGACGGGCGGCCCCGGCATGCCCACACCACAGGCGACCGTCACACACCGGTGGCGCATGCCCCACCGGACGGCCCCTTGGAGACCGCCCCAACCGGCCACGACGCCGCCCATCAGACCGGCCCACCCGCGCCGCTCCTGGCCTGGACTGCGTCACCACCCGCCCTTGGCAACTCCACCCTCAGCAACACCACACCCGGCCACGCCCTGCGCCTGTCCACCCGTAGCCACCCCCGCGAGGGGCGAGCCAGCCCCATATCAGGGCCATGCCGACACGACGGCGCGGTACCAGTGCGATGGCCAAGGCTGCCTGTCGACTGCAGCACGCAACACCCCACAGCCTCGAATACCGGACCGGCCGCCCACGCCACATCGGAGGCGGCTCTCTACCGATCAGGTGTTGCCCCTTCGAACCCTTTGCTCCCCTTCACATCACGCAGCAGGGGATTTCGCACCTTACGGAAGGGGGTGGTGGGGTGGCGCGACCCGGGGGCGGGGCAGGCGGAGCCTGCCCGC
>NZ_JBEYYT010000839.1:0-1860 GCF_040645715.1 Spirillospora sp. NPDC046719
GGCGTCGCTTCGCGATGGACTTCGTCCACCCTTGACTTTGGAGCCTCTGCGGCCCCTAGGCAGGTGTTGGGGGCAGGCTCCGCCTGCCCCGCCCCGGGTCGCGCCGCCCCCACCGTCGCCCACGTAAGGGAGACCGGGAGAATTCGAGAACCCGCCGCCCAGTTCGCTGGCGAGGCCATTCGGTGATTTTGCCCGGGGTGATTCGGAGGGATCGGCAGCGCTCGGCCCGCTCATTGGAAGAGCCGTACGGGACACCAGCGCGCGGGTGTGGTCACCGGTGGCATTAGAGCGGCGTGGCGACAGGGGTAGGCGCCCGCGCCAGTAGCGCGGGCGTGCGTCTACCCGGTGTGGCGGTGTCGAGTGTTGGTCAGGCGGCCCAGTCGAGGGCGGGGGATTCGGGTGGGCGGCCGATACTGCCTGGTGGCCCGGTCCCGGTTGTGGATCCTCTGGCGTCGGCTGGTGGGAGTAGCCGGTAGACGTATCGCCCGTCGCCATCTTTAGTGATCTGAACTTGATCGGGACGACTGTGCTTGAAGCGGTTATGCCATCCGCAGGTGAGGGCGAGCTGGTCGATGTCGGTGGGCGATCGTCCCAGCGCCCATCCGTGCACGTGGTCGACCTCGCACAGCGTCCCGGGGACCTCGCAGCCCCTCACCGCGCAGGAGGAGTACAGCGTCTCCAGCACCTGTCGTTGTGCCGCGCTGGCGAACCGTTCCCGGTAGCCGAGGTAGAGCGGGGTGTTTCCGCGTCCGAGCAGGAGGGGTGAGACTCCGGCCGAGAGGGCGATGCGGCGGGCCTGGGCGGCGGGGATCGGGGTGCCGTCAGGCAGGCGCGCCGGGGCGTTGCCTCCGGTCAGCGTCTCCACGTCGCAGATCACCGTGACCTTGGACGCCTTGTGCCCACCCGACAGCACGCTCGACAGTGCCGCCGCCGTCCGTTCGGGGAGGTCACGGCGGTCGTCCGGTCCGGCCGGCTTGGCCAGCGGAGCGAGCGTGCCGTCCCAGATGGCGGCGTCTTCGGGGTTCAGCCACCCCTTGACGTACCGGCCGCCGTCCAGCGAACGCGTGGTCGTCAGCCAGGACTTGTCGTAGCCCCGCTTGGTGTCCTCGTCGGGGGCGTCTTCAGTGTCGTCGCGTTCGGCGATGAGGTCGCGGATGCGGCGGCCGAACGCGGCTACCTTCCCGGCCGAGAAGCCCTGCTCGACGAAGCCCAGGAGGGTTGTCTCGGCCTCGGCGCAGTCGGTGTCGTCGAGGCGGGCGACCGAGTCGGCGACGGTGGTGGCGTAGCCGTAGGACAGGTCGCCGGAGGCGAGCGCGGCGGAAACGTGGGGCAGGCGGTGGCGCTGCCGGGCGAGGGTGAGGCGCTCCTTGGCTCGGCTGTCGCGCATGCCCAACCGTGACCGCAGCCATGCCTGGGTGGAGGGATATCCCCAGCGGGCCTGTTCTCCGGCGGTGTCGACCCGACCGATGAACGATGCCAGCGCGCTTTCCTGCATATCGGACGCTGCCACGAGGGTTTCGGTGAGTTCCAGGCATGCTGCCGGAGATTCGGGAGCCTCGCGGGTGGCCAGTTCGGCGGCGATCTTCGCAGCGGCGTTCACCAATTCCATGGTGGACGCCTCGTCGAGATCGACCTTGACCGAATGCATGAGTCAAGTATATCGACTGTGGATGGTCTTGGTGTCGAGAAAGGGGGGCTATTTTTGTTGCTCTGAGGATAGGTATAGCTGGGTATACCTACATTTCCTTGCGAGGTTCGAATCGGCGCCAATTCATCGCGCTTTTCGCCTCCGGTTTCCCTTACGTGGGCGACGGTGGGGGCGGCGCGACCCGGGGGCGGGGCAGGCGGAGCCTGCCCCCA
>NZ_JBEYYT010000840.1:0-1840 GCF_040645715.1 Spirillospora sp. NPDC046719
CGGCGCTCGCGGCGGCGCTGCCCGGCAGCCCGCTGCGCCGCCTCGGGCTGAGCCACACCGGCCTCACGGGGCGCGGCGCGAAGACGCTGCTGGCGGGCGTCGGCGCGGAGAGCCGGCTGGAGTACGTGGGTCTCGGCCCCGGCGTCCCGCGCAAGGTGAAGCGCGCGTTCGCGGAGCGGCTGCGCCCGGCGGCCCGCCCGCACCCCGACGTGCACGCGATCGCGAGCGTCTACCGTTGACGCGTTCGGGCCGGGACCCGGCGTTCCCCGCGCCCTTGCGGACGTGGCGCCAGGTCCGCCGGTACGCGGTGCCCCGCGGGTGGATCGAGCGGGCCGCCGAGCGGCGGCTCGCCGGGGACTGGCGGGGCGCATGCGCGGCGGCGAACGTGGACATCGCGTTCGACCCGGCGGACGCCGGCCGGGAGTTCGGCGCGGAGGTACGGGCCCGGCTGGAGGACGACCTGCGCCACCTCGTCCCCGACCTGCTGCACTGGCATCTGCCCCGGGACGTGACCGGCCACGGCGGCGCCACCTCGCTCACCTCCGGGTTCCGGGCGGTCCTCGGCCGGTACGGGACGGGCCGCCGCGGACCGGCCCCGGTGCTCGGGGTCGCGGCGCCGCCCTCGCCGTCGGCCCCGCAGCGGCTGACGCTGGAGTTCGGGACCGCCGTCCGGGAGCGCGCCGACTGGTCGGGGGTGCCGTACCTGTTCGACGACCGGCACCACCGCGCGCTGCTCGGCCACTACGGGGGCGACGTGCGCGCGCCGTTCTTCGCCGCGGACGGCACGCCCCTCGACCCCGCCGACCTGCCCGCGTCCGAGCCGGACGCCGGTGACCGCGCGGCTCGCGGCGAGTGGTCCGCGCTGCTCGCCGAGCGTCCGGACGGCGGTGACGAGGCCGTCGCGGCCGCCTACGCCGCCGCCGGCATCGGGGTGATCGTGGAGGAGCGGCCCGGCGGGCGCCCGACCGAGCGGCAGACCTGGTCCAGGCTCGCCCTGCTGGCCGGATGCGCGCCCATGTTCGCCCACCAGATCGAGCGCGTGGCCGGGGACGGTCCCGCGTCGCTGTCGATCCGCCTGCCCGGTCACGGCTTCGGCCTGCACGTGGAGGCGGGGGGACGGCACCGGCGCCCGCTGATGTGGGTGGCGTCCGGGGAGGAGTTCAGGCGGCGCCGCTGGGCTCCGGGCTGCTGGCACGCCCTTCCCGACCTCGCCCTGCTGCGCGCCGGGCTGGTCGCGCCGGACGAGCTGCATCCGCTCGTGCGGTCGGCGCTGTTCCCCGCGTACCCGGCCCCGGACCGGCCGTCCGGTCCGCCGCTCGCGGAGCCGCCGCCGCCGGTCCGCGTCCGGTGCCAGGGCGAGTGGCACACGGTCCGCTCGGCCGGGGGCGGCCTGGAGATCCCGCACGGCGCCGAGGAACGGCGGCGGGAGCAGGCGCTCGGGGCGTTCGGCGGCACCGTGAACGGCTGCTTCGTCGCCCACCGGTCCTGGACGGCGGGAACGGGATGGCTGCCGCGCGCCCTGCGCGCGCACCGCCGGGAGGTGTTCCTGCGCGCGGCGCACGGTGACACCGACGGCGTCCTGCGGCTGCTGGACGCGGGGCTCGCCCCGGGCGTCCGCGACGGGCGCCGCTGGACGCTGCTGCACGCCCTCCACACGATGGACCACGAGGTGCTGCTGCCGCGGCTGCTGGACGAGGGCCTGGACGTCGACGCCACCGACCAGGACGGGTGCACGCCGCTCCTCCTCGCGGTGCTGAACCACGGCTCGCCCGCCGTCGTGCGGGCGCTGCTGGACGCGGGGGCGAGCCCGGACGCGCCGGGCGGCGCCGCGGGGGCGGCC
>NZ_JBEYYT010000841.1:0-1838 GCF_040645715.1 Spirillospora sp. NPDC046719
CGCCGGCGCCGCACCCGCCGACCCCGCACCGGCCGCCCCCGCACCGGCAGCCCCCGCACCGGCCGCGGCCGCCGACCAGGTACCGGTGCGCACCCTGCTCGCCGAGCCCCTGCTGCGCGGCAGCCTGGTCGCCGGGGCGTCCGGGCTCGACCGCGGCGTCGGCTGGTGCCTGCCGCTGTCGGAGACCCGCACCGACCCGGGCGCCGCCCCCGGCCCCGACCTCGCCGGGGTCGCCGTCCACCTGCCGGTGACCGCGCTCGCCCCGCCGGACGAGGCGGCGGCGGTGGTCGCCGGCCTGGTCCGCCGGGAGGCCGCCGCGCTGCTGGCCTGGCGCCCGCGCGGCGCCGACGCCGACCTCTCCGCCGCGGCCCGCGCCGCCGACGCGGCGGGCGTCCCGCTGCTGGCGCTGCCCGCCGAGGCCGACTACCGGGCGGTGAGCCGGCTCGTGGGGCAGAAGGCGCTCGCGCAGGCCGCGCACATCCTGGAGTACGGGACGCGGGTGCACCGCACGCTCGCCGAGGTCCTCGCGCACGGGCCGGGCATCCCGGCGATGGCGCACGCGATCGTCGGGCTGTCGCGCTGCTCGGTGCTGATCTGCGACGCGGAGGGCGAGCGGCTGGCGTGGGCGGAGACACCCGACGGCCCCGCCCCGGACCCGGACGCCGTGCAGGCCGCGCTCCCGGCGCCGCCCCCGCGCGGGCCGGACGCCGTCCTGGACGGGCACGCGCACGCCGCCGAGGCGGAGCTGGCCGTCGCGCCGGGCGTGACGCTGAACGCGCTGATCACGCCCGTGGTCGTCGGCGGCGAGCCGTTCGGGCGGCTGGTGATGGTCGAGCGGACGTGCCCGCCGGACCCGCACGACCTGGCGCAGCACCGCGTCGTCGCCGAGCACGGCGCGACGCTGATCGGGTCGGAGATGCTGCGGCAGCGGTCGGTGCGGGCCGCGGAGGAGCGGGCCCGCGGCGACTTCGTCGCGGCCCTCGTGCACGGCCGGTTCGCCGACCCGCACGAGCTGGGCGCGCGCGCCCGGCACCACGACTTCGACGTGGACGGCCACTACGCGGTGCACGTGGTGTCGGCGGCGGCGCTGCTGCCGGTCGGCCGTGACTACCTGCGCCGGACGGTCACCGCCACCCGCACCGCGCAGACGCTGGAGCCCGCGGGCTGCACGCTGACCGCCGCGATCGGCTCGACGATCGTGGTGATCCGGCAGGTGACGGCCGGGCCGGACCCGCTGAAGCAGCGCGCGGAGGCGGCCCGGTTCGCCGAGCGGCTGCACCGGGCGCTGCGGGCGCAGCTCGGCGATGACCTGCGGGTGACGCACGGGCGCCCCGGCGCCGGCGCGGCGGGCGTCGCGGCCGGCTACCACGAGGCGCGGCTCGCGATGGGCCTCGCCTGGCACACGTCGGCGGCGCCCGTCTGCGGCTACGACGACCTGCGCGTGTTCGCCGCGCTGAAGGACGTCGCGGGCAGCGCGGAGGCCAAGTCGTTCGCGCAGGAGACGCTCGCCCCGCTGCGCCGCGCGAACGGCGGCGACCTGGAGCAGATCGTGCTGGCGTACATCAGGACGTCCGGGAACCTGAACGCGGCGGCCCGCGAGCTCGGCATGCACCGCAACACGATGCTCTACAAGCTGGACCGCGCGTCGCGGGCGCTGCGGATGGACATCCGATCGGCGGATGCCCAGTTCATGTTCTGGCTGGCGCTGCACATCGACACGCTGACGACGGTCACCGGCAGCCTCGCCGACGAGATGGCCCCGCCCGCCGCCGCCCCCCGCTGACCGGCCGACGCTGACCGAACGGCGCCGACCTGCGGCGAGTCGTCGTCATGGCGGA
>NZ_JBEYYT010000842.1:0-1834 GCF_040645715.1 Spirillospora sp. NPDC046719
GACCAGCGGCCCGGCGGGCGGCGCGGTGGCCGACTCGGCGGTCCGCCGGGCCGTCGTCCCGCCCGCGCGCGGGCGGGTCGCGGTGGCCCTGCCCGCCCCGGCGGTGCTCGCCTTGCGAGCGGTGCCGGACGAGCGGGATGTTCCGCTCTTGCGGGCCGTGCCGCTCCGCGTGCTCGCGGTCGTCCGGGACGAGGACGCGGTGGACTTGCGCGCGGCGCTGGTCCGCGGCTTGGCCGCCGTCGTCTTCTTCGCGGTCGACGGCCGGGTCTTGGACGCCGTGGTCTTGCGCGCCGTCGACTTCGGCGACGACACCCGCGCCGACGTCGTGGACCGCGAGCGGCTCGCCGCCGAGGTGGACTTGCGGGCCGTCCCGGACGTGCTCTTGCGCGCGCTGGTGCCCGTCCTGCTCTTGGACGCCGTGGACCGAGCGGCCTGCTGCTGCTTCCCCATGTCCTTGGCGGCGGTGTTCATCGCCTTGGCGGCGTCGGTCATCGCCTTGGTGGCGGTGGTCATGGCCTTGGTCATCGCGGTCATGGCCTTGGCCGACGAGGACGCCTTGGTCGCCACCGACTTCATCTGCTTGGCGGCGGCCTTGGCCTGGTCGGCGGCCTTGGTGACGCGCTGCGACGCCTGTGTGGACGTCCGGCTCGACGCGGCGCTGGTCCGCTTCGCCGGAGTCTTCCTCGCGGCGGTCGAGCGGCTGGTCGTGGACCTCGACGGCGACTTGGCGGCCGAGGTGCTCTTGGAGGCCGTCTTCTTGGCGGCCGTGGACTTGTTCGCCGTGGTGCTCTTCGTACGAGCGGCCGTACCTCGGCTCGTCGTCGTACGCGATGCGGTCTTGGTAGGCACTGATCTACCCCCCGTGATGATCAGTTACGGGGGGTTCTATTCCACCGTTCGTGACGCTCTACACACTCCGCGCCATTTCCACTTTCAGACGCCCACGGGATGCCACACCGTCTTGACCTCCAGAAACGCCGTCATACGCGCGGTTCCGGGGTCGCCGGACCAGTCCTCGGCGGCGCGGAAGACACGCTTGAGGTTGTCGGCCGCCTTCTCCTCCAGAGCGGTCACGTCGGCCTCCGGGGCGCCGGTGAGGTCGATGGCGTTGACGTCCATGTGGGAGGCGAGCCAGGGGGCGAGTTCGGTGCGGTGTCCGGTGAGGATGTTCACCACCCCACCGGGCAGGTCGGAGGTGGCGAGGACTTCGGCGAGGGTGATCGCGGGGAGTGGTGCGGGTTCGGAGGCGATGACGACGGTGGTGTTGCCGGTGACGATCGCGGGTGCGAGCACCGAGACCAGGCCGAGGAGCGGGTCGTCGGGGGCGATGACAGCGACGACGCCGGTGGGTTCGGGGGTGGAGAAGTTGAAGTACGGCCCGCTGACGGGGTTGGCGGCGCCGGTGACGGCGGTGATCTTGTCGGCCCATCCGGCGTACCAGACCCACCGGTCGATCGCGGCGTCGACCTGGGCGGCGGCGTGGGTCTTGGACGTGCCGCCGTGGCGGACCTCGGTGATGAACTGGTCGCGGCGTCCTTCCAGCATCTCGGCGATGCGGTAGAGGATCTGCGCGCGGTTGTAGGCGGTCCGCCCGGACCAGCCGGGCTGGGCTTTGCGGGCGGCGGTGACGGCGTCGCGGACGTCTTTGCGGGAGGCTTGGGAGGCGTTGGCGAGGAACCGGCCTTTGGTGTCGGTCACGGGGTAGGTCCTGCCTGACTCCGAACGCGGGAACGCGCCGCCGATGTAGAGCTTGTAGGTCTTGCGTACTGCCAGCCGTTCAGACATTGAGGTAGGGCTCCAGTCCGTGGCGTCCGCCTTCGCGGCCGTGTCCTGA
>NZ_JBEYYT010000843.1:0-1829 GCF_040645715.1 Spirillospora sp. NPDC046719
GCTCGCCCGCGCCGGCCCGGTCGCGGGGGGCCGCCGCGCCCCGCCGGGCGCGCCGTCCGCCAGCGCGGCGAGGACGCCGCGCAGCAGCGCGCGGGTGTGCCGCCGCGTCTCCTCCTCGGGCAGCGCCGCCACCATCTCCGACCGGCCGCGCGCCGCCCGCACCGCGCCCTCCAGCAGCCGCGGGTCGTCGCCGCGCTCGCGCACCAGCCGCAGGAACCGGTCGCCCTCGCTCGACTCCATCCCGCCATTGTCCCCCGCCGTTGTCCCGTCCGGACAACGAGCGGGGCGGCGCTTGGGCCGCCTCCCCTAGCGGGGCGCCCGCCGCCTGGTGTTCGCTGGCGGTAGTGCCCGGTGGTGTCCCGCCCAGAGCCCGAGGAGTTCGCCGATGTCCGACGACGAGCAGTTCCTGGAGAAGCTGCCCACCGACCTGATCTTCCGGCTGCCGCCGGCCTTCGACAGCGTCGAGGACGAGCGCCGGCACCGCAAGGAGCGGCTGGCGGCCGCGCTGCGGATCTTCGGCAAGTTCGGCTTCGAGGAGGGCGTCGCCGGGCACATCACGGCCCGCGACCCCGAGCGCACCGACCACTTCTGGGTCAACCCGTTCGGGATGTCCTTCAAGCACATCAAGGTCAGCGACCTCATCCTCGTCAACCACCAGGGCCAGGTCGTCGAGGGCCGCTACCCGGTGAACGAGGCCGCGTTCGCGATCCACTCCCAGGTGCACCAGGCCCGCCCGGACGTCGTCGCCGCCGCGCACAGCCACTCCACGTACGGCCGTGCGATCTCCGCTCTCGGCCAGAAGCTGGAGCCGATCACGCAGGACGTGTGCGCCTTCTACCAGGACCACGGCCTGTTCGACGACTACACCGGCGTCGTCACCGACCTGGAGGAGGGCAAGCGGATCGCCGCCGCCCTCGGCGGCCACAAGGCCGTCATCCTGCGCAACCACGGCCTGCTCACCGTCGGCGACACGGTCGACGCCGCCGCCTGGTGGTTCATCACGATGGAACGCTCGTGCCAGGTGCAGCTGCTGGCGAAGGCCGCCGGGCAGGTCGTCCCGATCGAGCACGACAACGCCGTCCTCACCCACGAGCAGATCGGCAACGACCTCGTCGGCTGGATCAACTACCAGCCGCTCTACGACCAGATCACCCGCGAGCAGCCCGACCTGTTCGACTAGGACGCCCGTGGCGGCGGTCACGGCCGGCTCGGACCGCGGTCGGCCGCCGCCCGCCGTTCGACGGTCTCCAGCCAGGTGACCAGGTCCTTCGTCTCGGGGCGCAGGGCCCGGGTGGCGGCGATGTCGGCTCCGTAACCGCCCTGCGAGTCGAGGTGGGCGACGGCGGCGGCCGTCTCCCGCGGCAGCGCGTCGAGAGGAACCGGAACGTACGGGATCTCGCGGCCGGCGGCCTCGCTGAACGCGGCCGCGAGCCGGCCGGGCGTTCGCTCGTCGCCCGCGATGGCGAGCGTCTCCCCCAGGTACCGGGCGGGGTCGGCGAAGGCGGCCGCGGCGAACGCGCCGATGTCGTCCACCGCGATCAGCTGCTCGGAGACGTCCGGGGAGAACGGCGTCGCGATCGCCTCGGCGCCGAGGTAGTTCTCCATGAACGACACGGGCCGCAGCACGGTCGCCGGGATCCCCTTCCGGCGGATGTGCTCCTCGATCCGGAGCTTGGCCTCGAAGGCGGGCACCCCCGCCGAACGCTCGGCCCCCGCGACGGACGAGTAGACCAGGTGCGCCGCGCCGGCGGCGTCCGCGACGGCGATGCCGCGCCGGACCTCGTCGTCGAACGGGACGGGCGGCGAGCCCAGCAGGCCCGCCTGCACGC
>NZ_JBEYYT010000844.1:0-1828 GCF_040645715.1 Spirillospora sp. NPDC046719
CCACCCTTGACTTTGGAGCCTCTGCGGCCCCTAGGCAGGTGTTGGGGGCAGGCTCCGCCTGCCCCGCCCCCGGGTCGCGCCACCCCACCACCCCCTTCCGTCAGGTGCGAAATCCCCTGCTGCGTGATGCGAAGGGGAGCAAAGGGTTCGAAGGGCAACACCTGATCGGTAGCGAGCCGCCTCCGATGCGGCGTGGGCGGCTGTTCTGGCATTACGGGCCGTGGAGTGTTGGCATGGCCCGGCCATGGGGCAGGCTGGCTCGCCCGTCGCGGGGATGGCTGCGGGCGGAGCGGCGCAGGGGCGGCTGGGTGTGGTGTTGCTGGGGGTGGACGGTGACGCGGTCCAGTCCAAGGGCAGTGTGGGCGGGCCCGGTCTGGTGCGGCGTAGTGGCCGGTTGGGGCGGTCTCCGAAGGGCCGTCTGGTGGTGGGGCATGCGCGGCCGGTGTGAGGCGATCGCCTGTGGTGTGGGCATGCCGGGGCCGCCCGTCATCAGTGTGGATGCGGGCGGACCGGCGCTAGGCATGGCCGTGTGCAGTGTTGCGGTGGTGGGCGGTTATGCGGCCCAGTCGAGGGCCGAGTCGGGTGGACCGATGCTGCCTGGTGGTCCGGCCCCGGTTGCTGATCCTCTGGCGTCGGCTGGTGGGAGTAGTCGGTAGACGTATCGCCCGTCCTGATCCTTGGTGATCTGGATCTGGTCAGGGTTGGTGTGCTTGAAGCGGTTGTGCCATCCGCAGGTGAGTGCGAGCTGATCGATGTCGGTAGGCGATCGTCCGAGTGCCCAGCCGTGGACGTGGTCGACCTCGCACAGCGTGCCGGGGACTTCGCAGCCGCGTACCGCGCAGGAGGAGTAGAGCGTCTCCAGGACTTGGCGTTGTGCTGCGGAGGCGAATCGTTCCCGGTAGCCCAGGTAGAGCGGGGTGTTTCCGCGTCCGAGCAGGAGGGGTGAGACTCCGGCGGCCAGGGCGATGCGGCGGGCCTGGGCGGCTGGGATGGGGGTGCCGTCGGTGAGGCGGGCGGGGGCGTTGCCTCCGGTCAGCGTCTCCAGGTCGCAGATGACGGTGACCTTGGATGCCTTGTGGCCACCCGACAGGACGCTGGAGAGGGCGGCTGCGGTGCGTTCGGGGAGGTCGCGGCGGTCGTCTGGTCCGGCCGGCTTGGCCAGCGGGGCGAGGGTGCCGTCCCAGATGGCGGCGTCTTCGGGGTTCAGCCAGCCTTTGATGTAGCGGCCGCCGTCCAGGGATCGGGTGGTGGTGAGCCAGGACTTGTCGTAGCCGCGCTTGGTGTCCTCGTCGGGGGCGTCTTCTGTGTCGTCGCGTTCGGCGATGAGGTCGCGGATGCGGCGCCCGAACGCGGCTACCTTCCCGGCCGAGAAGCCCTGATCGACGAAGCCCAGCAGCGTCGCCTCGGCCTCGGCGCAGTCGGTGTCGTCGAGGCGGGCGACCGAGTCGGCGATGGTGACGGCGTAGCCGTGGGGCAGGTCCCCGGCGGCGAGGCGCTCGGTCACCTGCGGGAGGCGGTGACGCTGCCGGGCAAGAGTGAGGCGCTCCTTGGCTCGGCTGTCGCGCATGCCCAGCCGAGATCGCAGCCACGCCTGTGTGGAGGGATATCCCCACCGGGCCTGCTCTCCGCAGGCGTCGACTCGGCCGATGAATCCGGCGAGCGCGCTTTCCTGCATATCGGACGCGGCCACAATTGTTTCGGTGAGATCTAGGCATGCGGCCGCTGATTCGGGGGCTTCTCGCGATGCGAGTTCAGTGGCGATGGTTGAGAGCGCGTTCACCAGTTCCATGGTGGACGCGGCCCCAAGCTCGACCGTCACTGATTGCAT
>NZ_JBEYYT010000845.1:0-1823 GCF_040645715.1 Spirillospora sp. NPDC046719
GGCGAGCCCCGCTCCCCGAAGGCTGACGCCATCATCGTCGCCCCCGCCACCTACAACACCATCAACAAATGGGCCGCAGGCATCAGCGACACCTATGCCCTAGGCATCCTTGCCGAAGCCCCTGGCCTAGGCATCCCCATAGTAGTTCTCCCCTTCGTCAACACCGCACTAGCAGGCCGCACCGCCTTCCGGCGCAGCGTTGAAGATCTCCGTGTAGAAGGAATACATATCTTACTCGCCCCGGCCAATTCGAGCCACACCCTCCGGGCGCAGGCGGAAAAATGGCAAGCATATTTCCCTGGGACCTTGCGCTCATTGAAGTCCATAAGGTGATCCCTGGACGAAGCAAGCAGGTGCATGGACAATGACGTCAAGTATTGATGATGTCCTCGGCGGCTGCATCGGATTTTTTCACCCGATCATAGAACGCAAGGATCTAAAAAAAGAAAGCCAGCGAGGATACATACAGCTAGCTGAAGACGGATTTCTTCGGATCGATACCCTTGAAGAAGATCTACTCTCCGGATTCTCTACATCGAATCGCAGAATTCCGGAATGGATAAAGGGGCGGACCCAGCATGCAGGGATCTTAATCACGAACATGGTCGGCTTTGGTTCATCCTTTAACATTGGAGGAACCAAAGCATCGGTGCATCGCTATCGAGGTCAAACGCTGATATTTGGCATCGACCCAAGACTGATCGATACTCCAAAAGTGACAAGCATTTCAGCTTTCTTTCCTGACGTAACGAACTGGGCGGGAGTATCTGCACTGCAGATCGCAAGAGAGATCGGGGAGGACAATCGCTACAAAGGTATGTCTATGAAAGTCGAGTCCTCTCCGCCCGCGAGAATACAGCTAAGCCGGGCACTGACTCTAGAATTGGGAACCCACTGGGAAGTTTCCGGCTCAGAAAGCCGGAAAACCGTATATGCACCCCTCAAGGTGACATGTAGCTCTAGTCGCGGCAAAGATATCCACGAGCTAATCGGTCCAATATTTCACCTGCAGAACCTCATCAATCTTGCACATCAGGGTCTAGTGGCCGCGGACGGAGGGCAAGCTTTTACGGTCAAGGGCACGGGTGATCGCAATCCAGAGTTCTGGAACCATGCCTTGATGTTCCGACCGCCGAGTTCCGTCGCCCCGAAATCAATGACGGAAACCCCTCTCTTTAGCTTGTCCCACGTCGGAGGGATAGAAGGTCTTCGCCGATGGATCAACATCAGCAAAAGGCACTCACGGTCGGTGATCCCGGCTACGCGAGCTTTTCGCACCGGTAAAATATCGCCAGAAGTTCAGATGATGGATATCGCAGCAGGTATCGAGTACTGGACCGCTGCTCATGCGCGCACCGCGCGCTGGAGTCGAGAGCGCCCTCAATCTCTTGCGGTGGCAAGGCAAGCGGGAGAGCATTTTGCTGAATGGGTTGGCGACATCCAGAAGTGGGCCGATATCTTTTGGAATGAATACAACGCCATTAAGCATCGCCCGAATCACCTTGTCGATCCTTACAAGGCTAGAATTCTCGCCGACAGTGGCCAGGTCCTACTAGCTTGCATATTGCTTAGAAGGGTTGCACGAAGTAAATCAATTGTGGCAAATATTCTTGACTCTCATCAACTTAACCGCCTGGGGCATGACATCAGGCACATAGTCCTGTGATCAGCCTGCTCAGAGATTGCACTTCACGCGCATGCTGTGCGGGACCGAGTTCACTGCCGAATTGGGCTGTTTGGGATCAACGGGCGGCGGCGCTCAGGCCGCTGCGCGGCCCGGCGCGGCCGCCCGGTGACCGGCGCCCACGCCGCACGCTCCGGGC
>NZ_JBEYYT010000846.1:0-1815 GCF_040645715.1 Spirillospora sp. NPDC046719
GGCGGTGCGGGCGTCTCGGGCGGCGGAGGCGTCTCGGGGGGAGGCGCGTGCGTCGGCGGCGGGGCGTGCGTCGGCGGCGGTGGCGCGGGCTTCGGCGGAGGCTCCGGCGCGGGGGCCGGCGGCTTGACGCAGCCCGGCGCGCCCGGGCCGACGTCCACGTGGACCAGCCCGTCGATGCACACGCTCACCCCGCCGCCGCCCTGCCCGGTGACCGTGACCGAGGACGAGGACGACGGGTCGGGCGAGGGATCGGCCGACGCGCAGGTCGGCAGCGCCAGCGTCCCGGCGAGCGCGCCGCAGATCGCGGCGGGCAGCAGCGGCAGGCGGCGCATGCTCAGCCACCTCCGGAGATGCGCCGCAGTTCCGCCGCCGCGCCGGTGAACGCGTCGGGATGGACGGCCAGGCCGCCCCGGAACACGTGCGCGATGTCGAAGACCAGGTAGACGCCGGCGGCCAGCAGCCCCGCCATGAGCGCGAGCGGGACGAGGGTCAGCCCGCGCGGCCTGGCGCCGGCGAACAGGGGCAGCAGCATCACGACGACGCCGGTGAGCACGGTGACGACCAGCAGCCCGACCGGCGGGGTGGTCTTGGCGTCCATGGCCCGCTGGTGGCGGGCGGCGGAGATCTCGGTGAGGTGGTCCAGGACGGAGCCCTGGGCGTTCTGGAGCTCGTCGGTGGGGGTCTTGACGGCCATCACCTCGCGGCGCAGGGCGTCGAGCTTCGTCCACCCCGCGGCGCTGAGCCGGTCGTGGTCGCGCATCAGCCGCCATTCGGGACCGCGGACGAGCTGCACGTAGTCGCGGAGCCCGGCCTGGATCTGCTGGGCGTCGGCGGCGGGCAGCCGGGACGCCGCCCAATACGCCTCGACGACCGCCTGGCTCTCGGCGTAGGTGTTGGACCGGGCGGAGTCGGCCGAGGTCCACGGGACCACGATGGCGATGGCGAACGCGAGCAGGAACAGCGCCGACAGCATCGCCCCCGTGTGGGCGGTGGTGGGGCCGTCGGGGTCGGGGTCGTCGACGCCGTGCCGCCCCCGCCGCACCAGCCGGCTCGCGAGGATCACCACGATGACGGCGCACACGGCGGCCGCAATATAAATGATCATGCCCCTCCAGAACCGGACGTGCGCGGGCGGGGCCGGGTCCCCGCCCGCATGCCACTGTCGGTGATTGTAATTTCACGAAACGTGTCCGGTCTCTGGTTTCCCTTTGGTCCTCACCTGGAAGTGAGCCCGGTGTCCGGGCCGGGGAGCAAAGGCTGGCCCCGGACGGGCTTTCGCCCGGCGGGGGAGCGCGTCCGCGGGCGGGGAAGGACTGGAGGGGAAGGTGCGGCGTACACCTGTGGCCGCAGTATCCGCTGTTAGTTCTTGCGATTTGTGGTTCAGATGCCGGAAGATCTCCGGTAGAGAACTCGCATAGAAGGACGATTGTCGGTAACCGGCCTGAGAGGGGCGGCAGCGTGAGGGGAGACGGCAATGGCGCCGCAGGGAAAGCTGGACCTCGATCCGCAGGTGGTGGCCGCCGCCCGGCGGCTCGCCGCCCGGGCCGCGGAACCGATCATCCGGATGGCCCGCTCCCACACCACCGTCTCGGTTGAGCGGGCGCTGCTGCGGCTGGCCGGGCTGACCGGCGCCGACGACGAGGGCCGGCCCTGGGCCAACCACCTCGCCGACGCCGTCCGCGACCAGGTCGGCCTGGAGCACGGCCTCGCCCTGCCGGTGTGGGACGCGCTGCTCACCGGGCCGCACCGGACCCTCGGCGACCTCGCGCAGGCCGCCGCCCGCGGCCGCGTGTCGTTCCGGCGGGCAGCCGGAAC
>NZ_JBEYYT010000847.1:0-1814 GCF_040645715.1 Spirillospora sp. NPDC046719
GCTGACGGCAGGCACGGAAACGGCCTGCCGTCAGCGCAGGGGTGCGAATCCTCGGATGAAGGCGTCGACGGCGACGGTCCACCGCCTGTCGCGCGACTCGGCCGTGCTGCCGAGCCAGCCGGCGTTCTCCTGAGTCGCGAGACCGATGGCAAGACCGAGCAACGCATGGGCGATGTCGATCGGGTCACCGGACATGCCGCCCGCCTGTACGCAGCGTCCGACCCGGTCGACGAGGAACCGGCGGGCGCCGTCACCGAGCGAGCGCTCATCACGGTCGGGTTCGAAGCCGTCGAAGGGCCTGTTGTACATCACGTTGAAGAGGTTCGGATTGTCAGAGGCGAAGGCTCGGAACGCGTGTACGGTCGCTGCCAGGTCAGCGGTCGCATCGCCGGTCGTACCGAGCCCTTCGAACGCGGCGTTGAGCCGGCGGAACCCCTCGAAGAACAGCTCACGGATGAGTCCGGCCTTGTGGCCGAAGAGCTCGTAGATGGCCGGAGGAGATGTTCCGGCGAGTCCGGCGACCCTGCGCGTCGTCACTGCCGTGACCCCCTCCGCGGCGAGGACGTCGATCGCCGTGTCGAGGATGTGTCGACGCAGCTCCGGAGTTCGTTCCTTGGCCGGAGGCATGGCGGCTCCTTCAGCCGATCAGTTCGCCGCGGCCGAGACGACGCGGGCGGCGAATTCCTCGCGGTCGTCCTCGATCGCCGCCGTGAGCGCGGCGATCAACGGGGCTCTCGTCCGCCGCTTGGTCGCACACTGCGCATCGCGGTCGAGGCGGGTCAGCGCGATCGCCGCCTCGGCGATCCGCTCGTCGAAACGGCCGGGCTCGACGACCTCGTCGAGGAATCCGGCGGCCACCGCACCCTGCGGACCGAAGACCTCGGCCAGGAGGGTGGCCCGTTGGAAGGCCGCCGGGGTCAGCCGCTGCCGCAGGATCGTGATCGCGGCGCGCGGCATGGTCAGCCCGATGGCCACCTCATTGGCCGTCAGGCGCGCCGGTGCCGTGGTCGCGATCCGGTAGTCACCGCTCAGCAGAAGGAAGGCGCCCATCGCGACGGCGTGGCCGGTACAGGCGACCACCACCGGACGCGGATGCGAGAGGACCCGGAGGGCGAGTTCGAAACCACCGACCACCATCCCGGCGCTCGCACCGGACGCCTCTCCGAGCAGGTTCAGGTCGAACCCGGCGGACAACACTCCCGGACGCCCGCGCACGACGACCACCCCGTCGTCCCGCTCGGCTTGGTCGAACGCCGCAGTGAGCTCGGCCTGCATCTGAGGCGACATGACGTTCACCTTGCCGTCGTCGATGCCTATCCAGCTGACTCCGGCGTCGTACGTGTACTGGACCCGTTCACCCATGCTCTCCTCCTCCGACCGCCGTGACCGTATCGGCGTTTCGGAACATTGATACAAAACGATGATACGGAAGAACCCGACACAACTTCCAGGGAGCGCCTCGGGGAACGACGTCCACCACCCGGACCCGTCAGTCGAGCTCGATCGACGCGGACTCACGAAACGGGCGGCCGGCACCGCAAGGTCACCGCCACGGTCGTGGCCGCCCCGCGGCGTGGCCGGCCCAGCGAGGCACCGTCTTCGTGGCTTGCGACTACCTCGGTGGCGGTGAAGGAACGCGCCCGGATGACGGCGATTTCACATGCACGACTTCGCCGATACCCGCGAACGGCTCTGGCGGCGGCGGGCTGGTCGCAGCTGGTGGCGGCCGGCTGATCGAACCGGCGCGGCGTTCACCTGCTCACGGGTCGCTTTCGTCGGCACTCGGCAAAGCAGCGGCGCCGTGGCGCGACGGG
>NZ_JBEYYT010000848.1:0-1809 GCF_040645715.1 Spirillospora sp. NPDC046719
GCCCCGCCCCCGGGTCGCGCCACCCCACCACCCCCTTCCGTAAGGTACGAAATCCCCTGCTGCGTGATGCGAAGGGGAGCAAAGGGTTCGAAGGGCAAGCAGGAGGAGCCGTGTTTGATGCGGTGTTGGCGTGCTCTGGCGTTGCGGCCTGAAGGGGAATGCGCTGTGTTCGCCTGGCGGCGGCGTTGGCCATTGCATTGGTATCGCGCTGTCGTGTCGGCATCGCATTGTCATGGGGCAGGCTGGCTTGCCCGTCGTGGGGGTGAATGCGGACGGACAGGCGCAGGGCGTGGCCGGGGTGGGGGTGGTGCGCCGGGGCGGGGCGGTTTTGCGGTTCTGGTCCGGGGCGGTGTTGCTGGGCGGCGTAGCGGACGGGTGGGCTGGGCCTCCGCTAAGCGCCGTCTGGAGAGGACAGGTGCAGCCGGTGTGGAAAGGTCGCCTGTGGTGCGGGCATGCCGGGGCCGCCCGTCATCGGGTGGATGCGGGCGGACCGGCGCAGGGCGTGGCCGTGTGCAGTGTTGTGGTGGTGGGTGGTTATGCGGCCCAGTCGAGCGCGGGGCTGTCGGGTGGGCCGATGCTTCCCGGCGGCCCGGCTCCGGTTGCTGGTCCTCTGGCGTTGGCTGGTGGGAGTAGCCGGTAGACGTATCGCCCGTCCTGATCTTTAGTGATCTGGATCTGGTCGGGGCGACTGTGCTTGAAGCGGTTGTGCCATCCGCAGGTGAGTGCGAGTTGGTCGATGTCGGTGGGCGATCGCCCGAGCGCCCATCCGTGCACGTGATCGACCTCGCATAGCGTTCCGGGCACTTCGCAGCCTCGTACCGCGCACGAGGGGTAGAGCGTTTCCAGTACCTGCCGCTGTGCTGCGGAGGCGAAGCGTTCCCGATATCCCAGGTACAGCGGGGTGTTTCCGCGTCCGAGCAGCAGGGGTGAGACTCCGGCGGCCAGGGCGATGCGGCGGGCTTGGGCGGCGGGGATCGGGGTGCCGTCGGTGAGGCGGGCCGGGGCGTTGCCGCCGGTGAGGGTCTCCAGGTCGCAGATGACGGTGACCTTGGAGGCCTTGTGCCCGCCCGACAGGACGCTGGAGAGGGCGGCGGCGGTGCGTTCGGGGAGGTCGCGTCGGTCGTCGGGTCCGGCCGGCTTGGCCAGCGGAGCGAGGGTGCCGTCCCAGATCGCGGCGTCTTCGGGGTTCAGCCACCCCTTGACGTACCGGCCGCCGTCCAGCGAACGCGTGGTCGTGAGCCAGGACTTGTCGTAGCCGCGCCGAGAATCCTCATCGGGGGTGTCCTCTGTGCCGTCGCGCTCAGCGATGACATCACGAATCCGCCGCCCGAACGCCGCGACCTTCCCGGCCGAGAAGCCCTGCTCGACAAAGCCCAGCAGGGTCGCCTCGGCTTCAGCGCAGTCGGTGTCGTCAAGACGCGAGACCGAGTCGGCGACGGTGGCCGCGTAGCCGTAGGACAGCTCCCCTGCCGCCAGCTGTGCGCAGACCTCGGGCAGGCGGTGGCGCTGCCGGGCGAGGGTGAGGCGCTCCTTGGCTCGGCTGTGGCGCATGCCGAGCCGCGACCGCAGCCACGCTTGGGTGGAGGGATATCCCCACCGGGCTGGTTCTCCGGTGGCGTCGACTCGGCCGATGAATCCGGCGAGCGCGCTTTCCTGCATGTCGCACGCGGCCACAAGTGTTTCGGTGAGTTCCAGGCACGCGGCCGCTGATTCGGGGGCTTCGCGCGATGCGAGTTCAGTGGCGATGGTTGAGAGCGCGTTCACCAGTTCCATGGTGGACGCGGCCCCAAGCTCGACCGTCACTGATTG
>NZ_JBEYYT010000849.1:0-1808 GCF_040645715.1 Spirillospora sp. NPDC046719
ACCCCCTCGGCCGCCGCCGTTTCGGTGCGCCGGGCCGCGCTCGGCGCGTCAGCCGTGCGCGCGGGCCTCGATCGGCCGGGCGTCGTAGCCGAGGAACTCCTGCGCGATCTGCTTGGCGAGCCGGTCGCCGGGCTTGATCTGCTTGCCGCTCGGGTCCTGGACGTAGGCGTAGAGGACGTACCGGCCGCGGACCGTGACGGCCGCGTAGCCGCCGGCGCGGTCGATGTCCTTGGCCTGCTGGCCGGACATGCCGCGGAACCACTCGTACTTGGCGGGGTCGCCGGCGCGGCTCACCCGCAGCGCCGCCGCCCGGTTCGGCATGACCGCGATCCCGGTCGTGACGGCCCATGTCTTGATCTTGTTGACGAAGGTGGCGCGGACGACCTTGCGGCAGCTCTCCCGCTGCAGCGCCTTCAGCATCGAGCCGCGGGCCGCGTAGCCGAGGTCCTTGTTGATGGACCAGCGGTCGCGGGCGAAGGTGCGGCTGCCGAGCTGCACGGTCGCCTCGGGGAAGGCCTCGGTGAACGACAGGTCCTTCGGGTCGGTCTTCTCGTCGTTGATGTCGGTCGGCTTCGGCTTGGGCGGCGTGCTCGCCTTCGGCGGCGCCGAGGCGGTGTTGCCGGGCTCGGCGGCCTTGCGGGTGGCGCCGTCGCCCTTCGATCCCGTCCCGCCGAGGAGGAACAGCGCGACGAGGGCGGCGAGCACGAGGCCGGCGCCGCCGCCGACGAGGACGAGGCGCTGCCTGCCGCCGCCGCCCCCGCGCGGCCGGGTGCCGGGCGCGGACGGCCCGCCGGGGCCGCCCGGGCCCGCCGGAGCGGGTTCGTCGAGCGGGACGCCGCCTTCGGCGTGGTAGACGGGGGTGATCACGGTGGCCATGGCGGGCTGCTCGGCCGTCGCGGTCGCGTCGCCCGCCTCGCCGTGCGGGTACGGGCCGCTGCCGGTGGGCGGCAGGACGCCCGGCGGCAGGATCGCGTCGGGGACCAGGACCGGGGCGACCGCCGTGGACGCCGTCTCGGCCTCCACGGCCTTCTCGAACGCCGCCGTGCCGTCCGCGCCGCCCCGCGGCGGGGCCGGGGGCTCCGGCGCGGGCCGGGGCTGCTCGGCCGTCTTCGCGGCGGCGGGCTGGGCCGGTGCTGCCGGCTTCGCCTGTGCGGTGGGCTTGGCCTTCGCGGAGGCCTTGGCCTTCGCGGCGGGCTTGCCGCTCTTCGGCGGGACCGGAGGGGCGATGCCCATGGGCCCGGTCGTCGTGGAGGGGCTCGGGGCGTCCTCAGCCATGCCGCCGTTCGCGCCGCCGTCAGTGCCGGAGGGGACCGGCCCGGGGGCGGTGTCCTCGTCGGGGACGGCGGCGAAGCCGTCCGGGTCGGTGTCGCCGAAGGCGAGCGGCCCCTTGATCAGCGGTTCGGACGGGACGGCGCCGCGGGAGTCGATGTTCGGGGCGCCGGCCCCGGCGACGAGCGTGCCGGGCGGGACCGTTCCGGCGGGGGCCCCGGGCGCGGCGGGCGCCCCGGTCTCCGCGGACGGCGCGGTGCCCGGAGCCGCGGGGGCTCCGGCCGGTTCGCCGGTGGCGCCCGTGTCGGCGGCGGGTTCGGAGGCCCACCAGGGGGTCTGCAGGCCGAACGCGGGCAGCCGGAGGGGGGAGGACGCGGACGGTGCCTCGTCGGCTGCGGCGGCGCCGCCCGCACTGGCGGGCGCGGCGGCCTCGTCGATCGGGGCCTGGCTGGCGGGAGCGGCCTCGGTGGCGGAGCCTCCCGCGGGAGGGACCGCACCGAAGCTGGGGGGCGCCGAGGCGGCGGGGGCGGCGGCCGTCG
>NZ_JBEYYT010000850.1:0-1787 GCF_040645715.1 Spirillospora sp. NPDC046719
GATCCGTCCGCGACGGCCGCCGCGACGCTCGCCATCAGCAGCGGGCTCGCCTGGACGCGGCCCTGCCCGATCGCCGCCTCCGCCAGCTCCGCGCCGCTCCGCGGGCCCGGGAAGGCGCCCTCCAGCATCCGCACCCCGGGCGAGAACCTCGTCTCGAACCCGAACCTGCGGGCGCTCGCGGCGAGCTTGCCGGCGCCCAGGCCCTCGACGCCGAGGCGCGCGAACGTGGTGTTGCAGGACGCGGCGAACGCGCCGCTCAGCGTCGTGCGCCCCAGCTCGTGGCCCTCGTCGTTGCGGATCGTCCGCTGCGCGGTGACGACGGACGCCGGGCAGTCGGCGGGCGTGCCGGGCCCCGCCCCGTCCGCGACCAGCCCGCCCGCCGTGACGACCTTGAACGTCGAGCCCGGCGGGTAGAGGCCGGCGAACGCGCCGAGCCCGCCGAGGGCATCCGCCACGGCCAGCACCTCGCCGGTGGACGGCCGCAGCGCGACGATCGCCGCCGCCTTGGGCACGGAGCGGACGGCCTTCTCGGCGGCCGTCTGCCACCGCCGGTCCAGGGTCGTGCGGATCTTCCTGCCCGGCGCGCCGCCGAGCACCTTCACCCGCTGCGGCGGCCCGTCGCCGTCGCGCATCTCGATGACCCACCTGGCCTCGTCGTAGCCCTCCGGCGTCAGGTCGTCGACGAGTTCGGCCAGGTAGGGCGCGAGGAGCCCGGTGTCGGGCAGCGCCTTGCCGTCGCGGGCGACGAGCGTGACGGCGGGCAGCCGCACCTGGGCGAGCGACCACGTCCCCCTGCCCTTCAGGCCGGGGTAGAGGGTCGCGGGCGTCCACAGCACCCGCCACCGCCCGTCCACGCGGCCGAGGCGCAGCACCGCCCCGAACGACCACTCGCCGTGCCCGGCGAGCGTGCGGGTGACGGTGAAGTCGGCGTGCGCCGCGCCGGGGCCGGTCCGCACCACCGGGCGCGGTTCGACCATGATCGAGGTGACCGTGAGGCCGCGCGACAGCGCCCGGTACTGCCGGGCGAAGTCGCCGGGCGGGTCGGCGACGAGGTCGCGCATGTCGTCGAGCGCCCCACGCCGCCAGGCGGCGAAGTAGTCCGCCGCGATCTCCTCCGGCGTCCCGGCGCCGCGCCCGCCGCGCAGCCGCCAGGCCGCGACGAGCCCGCCGGCGAGGGCCACCGCCACCAGCACCGCGAGCACGCCGACGCTCCGCGATCGCATCCGCGCTCCCCTCCCCCCGGCCCCCGAATGGAGATCATCTCAATGGGAGCCGGAAATGGACATGGAGAGGAACGACCGTTTTGAGGCCGAACCTGGCCGATGAATTAGCCATGAGTAATCCACCCCTTAAGTCCGCTTTAACGGGCGTGCCGGCGGGCGTCCCGCGGCCTAGCGTCGGGGACGTCGATGACCGTGCACGCACAGCGGCGGGAGGGCCCCGAGATGGCGCAGCGCTTCACCGGGACCGCCCCCGCCCGCAGCCGGAAGGCCCACCACTCCCGGGCGTCCGGTCGTCGAACCGGGGCCGTGCCCCCGGGACCCGTCCACGCGGCACCGATCCGGCCCCGCGGGCCGGCCCTTCGCGGCGCGCCCGTCTCCAGGTCCTCCCCCACCGGGCGCTGGACCGGCCGGCGCAGGATCGCACCCACCTCGGCAGGGGCGTGCGCGTGGAACCGGTCTCCGGAGCACGGGCACGGCCCCCCTCGACCCGCCGGTGCCCGGGCGGGGCCCGCCCCGCCCGCCGGGGGGGGGGGCCCCGCCCGGGCCGATCTCGGACGCGGCGTC